>JAYYJC010000379.1:0-10000 GCA_036146655.1 Myxococcota bacterium
GAGATTCAAATGGAATAATGTCAGTGACGACTGGGGCAGCCAATAGGTCTGGACCTTCTGGAGGTGGATGGCCTTCTAATGCAGCAAGTTTCAAAGAGTATTGCTCGGTGGCGCCTTTGTATGCAGAATCCAGTGCAAGCCAAAGTTCTCGACGCAGGGCAAGTACATTGTCACTTGTTGGAAGCCGTTTGATGGTCAAACCATCTTGGCTTCCAAAGGTTTGAAAATTGGTATTGTCCAGTTGTGGGGTTCCCACTCGCAAATCAACCCGCGCAATTCGCACATGCCGAGGGGCATTGATTTGAATGGCACCCATTTGCGCAATGATTGTATGTCTCCGTTCATCTATGCCGTGAATCTGTATCCAATGGGGTTTGGGTTGGTTTGGCAATTCAAGGGTCATGGCCCGTTCAATTTCAGCTTTTGATGCCTCAAAAAAAGCATCTGGTGTGCCATAGGCCAAGAGACTTCCCAGTGTAAATGTAATCATTGTCTTTCCCCTGCTGTGGGGGGCGAAAGCAAAGGCGGCCGATTGGTTCCTTTGTCTCGGCGTTGGACCTCGACTTCAGAAACCAAAAGGTCCGGAGCGATGGCCGAAACGGGAACCCACCCACTTTCAGCCCCACAGGAGCCGTTAAAGACTTGTTGCGTCTCTGATGCTGCTTTGATGCGAGAAAATGTAAGAAGAGGTGTACCGATCATATCAACTCCTCTGACCAATTCTTCTCGTCCGTCAGGATAGACTTTCCAGACCGTAACGGGCTGGACATTGTATGAATTTGGTGTGGTTCGTCCAGTAAAGGTAAATCCCCCAGAAATGTCATCAAAGATCAGTCCAAACGGTTTCCCTTGTTGACGAATCTCTTTTAGAAGCGCTGTTTTGAGCGATTGATAGGGCATGGTTGTGTCACTGCTGACAATTAAATTGCCCTGGCGAGAGACCGGTGCGTAGCCCAGATCTCTGCGACCGTGGCCATTGGATTGATCAAATCCTTCAATCGGAGATCGACTCATTAAAAAATTTCGTAGGACACCATCTTCGACCACAATCACTTTTTGTGCATTGACTCCTTCATCATCCACCCGATAATACCCATTTAAGTCCAGTCCATTCCAGTTTTGGAGGGTTGGATCATCAACGACTGTAATAAAGTCCGGAAATATGACCTCATTGACCTTATCTGTTAGCGTTTGCCCTTCAGTGTCGTCTTTCTGCCGATGGCCTTCTGCTCGATGCCCCAAGATTTCATGGAAGAAAACAGCCGCAGCTCGACCGCGGAGAATGGCCGGACCGACATACGGATCTACAACGGGTGCATTTCTCAAATCGGTGACTTTTTGAGCGGTTGAATGCATCATCTGGGTGATGGTTTCGACAGAAGGTAGATTGTCTAGGCTATGAGCATCAATGTAGTCGTAAGACTTCAGTTCCATTCCATCTTCAGCAATGGTTTCTGCAAATACGCTGACCCGAAATCGGATGAACTGCTGTCGTATTCGGTTGCCATCGGAGTCGACGAAATACCGTATTTCTCTCTTGGCATCGAGAGCAGCGAAAGAATCATAGACCTCTGGATACCCCAATGCTGCAGATGAAACGGACTGCAGTTTGTTTTGCCAGTCCAAAATGTCAATGGCCAGTGGTGTGAGTTCTTCGATGTGTTCTGTGACGGGAGATACAGACCAGTCACCCGATTGGTCCTCTATCTCGACTTTGACGGTATTGTTTGTGCGTATTTTGATGATACGCCGAACACCTGAGCGATAGGCTGTGTCAATCCCAAGCCAGAGTGCACTTTGGATGGCGAGAGGGTCATCTTCAATGGGCAATTCAATCTCGAAATGGGTATCTTCATTAAACCACCCACTGTCTCTCAACGGATGAGTTGAATCCAGTTCAGGGGTTCCCACTCGAATATCGATGTCGGCTGTCCTCATATGACTGATGTCAGGCGACATTTTCGAGCCATGAGTGGCTTGTACACGGTATTCAATGACATCATTGACCCCAATCCCGAGCCAATGAGGAGATTCTTCTTCCTGGGTTAAAATAGGCCAAACCCGTTCAATCTCTTGTGATGTGGCATTTAGAACAGGGTCATCGTCTGCCAATGCTGTGAAGAGCGAAGCTAAAATAAGCATGAGTGGAACCTTTGGTCGCTTGAGTAAGTTATGATGTTAGCATATATCCGAATGGGACCGAAACAATGAAGAAAGAGATGACATTTACGAATGACTTCCTAAAAAATCTGCCGAAAAGCGATTTGCATCTTCACCTCGACGGCTCTATGCGTTTAAGCACCCTCATTGAATTGGCAAAGTCACGCAATGTGACCTTGCCATCCTACACAGAAGAAGGACTTAGGAAGCTTGTTTTTAAACCCAGCTATGCCAATCTGGGTGAATATTTGGCTGGTTTTCAATTCACATGTGGTGTGTTGGACACTGAGGAGAACTTAGAACGGGCAGCCTACGAGTTGGCTTGGGACTGCCTAGATGAGGGGGTGTGCTATATCGAAGTCCGATTCGCGCCTCAACTTCACATCCACTCTGATTTGGGAATTGATGGGGTTTTGCTCGCTGTGAATGCAGGATTCGAACGGGCTCAAAAGGAATACAATGCACTGGAAACCGTACGAACAAATCAAAAGCCAGAATTCTTCTATGGCATCATTGCCTGTGCTCTGAGAAAATTTGATGAGAATGCGCCGGGTTGGTACGGGTCCTTCTATCAGCAATTTTTTGCCTCGAAACATGCAAATACCCGCCAGATTTTTTCCTCAGCGTCCCTTGAACTTGCACACGCCGTGGTCCGTTGCCGTGATCAGTATGGTATCCCCATTGTGGGGTTTGATCTGGCCGGCCAAGAAGATGGTTATCCAGCTCGACACCATAAAAAAGCCTATCAGTACGCCCACGAGAATTTCCTTCAAAAAACAGTTCACGCTGGCGAGGCTTATGGTCCCGAGAGCATTTTTGAATCGATAACCACGCTCTATGCCAACCGAATTGGGCACGGTTATCATCTCTTTTCTCCAGATAAGTGTGCCAAGAATATTGCTAATCCCGAGGAGTATACTCGTCGACTACAAAGCTATATCGCCAACAACCGAATTACCATCGAGGTCTGCATTTCTTCTAACCTTCAAACCAACCCCAGCATTGGACCTGTCAGCAATCACCATTTTGGTAAAATGCTAGAAGCCGAACTCAGCGCAACCATTTGTACAGACAACCGTTTGATTTCAAATACCAGTGTGACCAATGAACTCAAGATGGCTGTGGACGCATTTGATATGAGTAAAAAGCAAATCCGCAACACCCTGATTTACGGCTTTAAGCGCAGTTTCTTTTTTGGAGAGTATCGAACAAAACGTCGCTATGTTCGAAAAGTCATCGATTGCTTAGATGCCTTGCTAGATGAAGCAAAGTAGTTACTTCTTTCGGCCAAACAATCCACCCAGTAATCCTTTTCCGCCTTTTTTATCACCGTCTTGGTTCTTGTCTCCTTCTGAACTTGATTTTCCGGCAGCCTTTTTACCCGTTAGACGGCGAAGTTCTCTGAGTGCATCGCCGTTATTGGGATTCATTTTGAGGGCATTGGTCAGAATTCGTTTTGCAAAATCAGTCTCGCCAATCTCACGATAGGCACGTCCCAACAAGACCCAAGCCGAGTCGAGTCGTCTTTCTTGGCTTTGGTTTAAGTCAATCACTTCCCTGATGATCTCAATGGCTTCGCGCGCACCTTGAGGATCGCTGCTTCTTACGGTTGAAAAGGTCGTATAGCCAAAGTAGGCTCGAAATTCCAGTTCATCAGGACATGCCGCCACAGCTTGTCCAAAAAGATCATGGGCTTGTGGCAATCGACCTTGATTAAAAAGTGCAAGTCCACGCTTGAACTTTTCTTCAGCGGCCCAATAGACTTGCAATTGTTCCATGGCTTGTTCTTCTTCACTGAGGACACCATGGATTTCTTTGTCCGTGTATTTTTTACGGGCTTCCGCATCTGAAATGATGTCCCACGCTTCTCTAATTTGATTAAAAAGGTCTGCGGCCATGTCCTGCATTTCAAGAGTGGCATCTGCATATCGATCGGGATGAAGTTCCATTGATAGGTTTCGGAACGCTTGACGGAAGTCTTCTTCTGAGGCTTCCCAAGACAGTCCAAGTCGATCAAAGTGATTCTCAGCCTGATCGAGTTGTATTTCAAGCTCGTCTAAGCGATCAGCCATTGGATGCTTGGCCGGTGTGTCATCGATGGGTTCATTAATGCCTGTCAATTCTTCTTCATCGGCTTCAGAGATACCTCTGGCCTTTTGCTTTTCTTGAGAGATAATGGCGTCAAGGTCAAAGTCGATGACATCATCATCGTCCTTTTCTGGTTGAAGAAGGAAATCCAACTGTTCGCACAACCATATGACACTCAGGGCTTTTTCGTTTGAAATGGGGCTTCTTGAGATGGTCGTTTCGAGCGTCAGCATGCCTTTCAAGCGAGACACAAACTCATCGATTTCTCCGTCAGTGAAGCCAAGATTTTCTTTTGGGGTCAGTTTTTGGCTGAGCGAATTACCGCAGGCTTTGCGGAGATCATTCTCGGTCATCCCCCGTGACATGCCTGCAGCGAAAACATCCATGGTATTGATGGGCTGTGACTGACTTGTGGCTTCGTCATTTTGTTCGACTTTTGTGAGTGGAGCAAAACACCGTTCTATTCTCAGTTCGACTTGCTTTTTTAGTAAGTCGGCCTTGGAAGAGTCTTGAAAGCGCTCTTGAAGCGCTGCACCTTGCTCTCCCTGAATGTTTGATCTGGTCTCAACCAATTTCCCTTTTGAGAAGAAGAACATCCACTGGCGCTTACCATTCTTTACATTCAGCGCTCCCGTTTGTTCGCTTCGGATCATGTTGACATAGGCGTCTGCGAATTCCATAACGGCTCCTCTAGGCACTGGGTGCCTGCCACTTTTATCAGTTTAGCATAGCATGTGGTTGATTTACCAGCGGTAAAAGCCCTCTTTGGTTTTTTTACCCAGTTTGCCTTGCTCAACCATTCGACGCATGAGTTCAGGTGGTTCAAAAGCAGGATTTTTGAGGGTTTTGGCAAGGTATTCTCCAATCGCCATACGGACATCGAGGCCCACGAGATCTGTCAGCTTTAGGGGGCCCATTGGGTGGCGATAACCAAGTTCCATCGCCTTGTCGATGTCCTCTGCTGTGGCAACGCCTTGTTCGAGCATTCGTATGGCCTCCATCCCCAAAGCCACACCGAGACGAGATGTGGCAAATCCAGGTGTATTGCGGACAACAATGGGTTGTTTTCCGAGTCGCCGTCCAAACCCCTTGATGGCATCGATGACATCAACACCGGTGGTCTCATGGTAGATGACCTCGATGAGTTGCATGATGTGTACCGGGTTAAAGAAGTGTGCACCTAGAAAGCGAGTGGGATCAGAGAGCGCAGTGGCAATTTCAGCAATGGAGATGGATGAGGTGTTGCTGGCGAAAATCGTGTGCTCCGGAGTGAGTTCGTCAAATTGTCGAAGCACGGCTTGTTTTAGGTCCAATTGTTCTGGTATGGCTTCAATTACCAGCTCTGCTCCAGTGGCAGCTTCCTTCAAATCACTACTTATGGTGATGTGGCTGAGGGTTTCGGCCTTACGCTCAGGTGTTACTTTTTGTCTTACAATCCCCTTATCGAGGTTTTGAACAATCTTTTTTAGGCCAACTTGCAGGACATCCGGGTTTGGGTCATACATGGTGACTTTGTAGTCCGCTTGTGCACACACTTGTGCTATTCCGTGGCCCATTGTTCCTGAGCCGATCACTGTGACTTTTTCAAATTCCATCAGTTGCCTCCACGATTAGGCTAAGTCCTTGTCCAACTCCGACACACAGACTTGCAAGACCAATGGTCTTGTTATGGCGATGAAGGGCATGGATGAGAGTGGTGAGTATGCGTGCTCCAGAACAGCCTAACGGATGGCCCAGTGCAATTGCACCGCCGTGCACATTCACACGGTCTCTGGGAAAAGGGAGTGCTTTCAAGACACCTATTGACTGTGCAGCAAATGCTTCATTTAGTTCTATAAGTTCAATGTCATTGATGTCCATCTTGGCCCGTTCAAGGGCCTTTAGAGATGCTGGTACAGGCCCAATTCCCATAATGGTTGGGTCTACACCAGCAGAACCACAGGAAATAATTTTGGCCATGGGTTTGAGATTGTAGCGTTGTACAGCTGCTTTGGTGCAGACCAGCATCGCTGAGGATCCATCATTTAGGGTGGATGAGTTTCCGGCTGTCACAGATCCACCCTGTCTAAAGACGGCTTTCAAGCTGCTAAGCTTTTCTAGGCTGCTATCAGGTCTAGGGCCTTCATCTTGTGTAAAGAGTTGTGTTTTCTTTCGACCTGCAGGAACTTCGATGGGTGATATTTCGTTATCGAATGCACCCTCTGCTTGTGCCTGTACGGCTTTTAGTTGTGAATCGAGAGCAAATTCATCTTGTTCTTGGCGTGTAATCTGGTACCGATCAACAATGTTTTCTGCGGTGCATCCCATGGCTTCGAGTGGGAAGAGGCGTTCCATTTTGGGGTTTGGGAAACGCCATCCGAGACTGGTGTCGTAAATGGTGAGATTGCCCGCTTTAGGAAAATTTGATCCTCTAGGCATGCTGTAGGGTGCTCGACTCATGCTTTCGACCCCACCTGCAACAAAAACCTCTCCGTCACCACATTGTGCGGCTCTGTATGCTTGTACAACGGCTTCAAGTCCGCTGGCACACAAGCGATTGACGGTGACCCCAGGAACACTTTGGGGTAATCCAGCCAGTAAAGTCGCCATGCGGGCAATATTACGATTGTCTTCACCTGCTTGATTGGCACAGCCCATAAATACTTCGTCAATCCGTTCAGACGGAATGGTGCTTTGATCCACAACGGCGGACAGTATGTGTGCGGCGAGGTCGTCGGGTCTCGTATTTGCGAGAGCGCCCTGAAATCGCCCAATGGGGGTTCTGAGGGGGGTACAGATGTATATATCGGTCATGTTATTGGAGTACTAGGCTGGGTTTTCTCGTCCGTCAATCTGAGAGAGCGCATAGAGTGCAGCTTTTGCAGCTTCTGCGATGTCTGCTTCCCCACCACCAAGGTAGATTCTTCCGAATGCGCCAATGGCCCTAAATTCAAGAATGTTGATGTCGGCAGCCTTCTCGGCTTCATTGGCGGCCAGAAGTGCATAGCCGGCGGGATGAACCTCAAGGACATAGAGGGTTTCATTTTCGGTAATAAAGTTCCCGTGACGCATTCGATTGACAATCTGTGAGTGATATCCTTCGACACCGGTAATGGTTTGGGCGCTGACAATTCTTGGCTTAAGTCGGCTGTGTAAATCGACATCGAGTTCGGACAAAATGGTTTCGCCTGCAGAATAGACTTCGGCTTGGCTTGAATGATGGAGTTCAAGTGCACCATATCTTCGTTCCACCACCATCATTCCGGGTTTTACATCGGTTTGTTTAAGTGCAATATCGATGACACGGTTGACATCCATGCCAGGAGAGACCTCGATAAATAAGGCCGCATTGCCCTCTAGTGGATGATAGCCTTGGCTAACGGTGCCTAAAAACCCTGCGGTTTGGGGCTGAAGCACATTGACATAGGTGAAAGTACGAAGATCTATTGACATATGAGAATACCGATGGAAATCAGAATTATCTTACACTTAAGCAAGTCTGAATGCGGGATCAACCTTTTTTGAACGATCCAAGGTAACTTTAGCACCAGGTGTGTAAATTTTTGATTTCCGAATGTAAATGTGTCGGTTCATTTAAGTGACACAGGGAACCGTTGTTTGGTTTTTGTGTGTCATTATTACACAAGGTTATGCCGAAATAATTAGCGTCTCGCATTTGTCTTTTTGCTGATTTTTTATTTGGGGCATCGGAGCGCGATTGGGTGCCGTTGTTGCCAAACAACAGATCATCTTATTCTGAATTTCGATTGTATACTGATGTGACGGAATGGTTTGTAATCAATGAACTTATGTTTTTGAATGACACATCTCAAGTGACTTTGGTGCACAATGCTTAGAAAACCGTTGAATCGAATCGATACAGTCAACTCTGTTGATGTCTGACTTCTATCGAATGGTAAAGTACCCTCAAGTTGGATTGGTTTCATGTGTCAGGTACTTTCGTCATGGTCATATTGATGGCCATTTGGTGGCCATCTTGTCTGATGAAGTCAGTCTCGACAGGTGTTCAAAATAGGGTTAAACGCTGTCTATGAAGAATATTGGTATTTCATTGGCCGTTTCGGCACTCGGATTTGGTTTGGGCTGGTTTGTTGGTAATACATGGCTGGCTGGTATTCCCACTTTTATTATCGCTTTTTGCATCGTCTTTTTTTTATTGACTCGACGCACCATGCGGAAGCTCGAAGCTGTGCTTAAGTCTGCAGGAGAAGAAGGACAGAAGGCTCAAAAGGCGCAGCATCCCAAAGATGCTGTTCGCTATATACAGTCCGCCCTCGAAATTCTTGAGAATGGACTTGCCTTGTCAAAAGAACAATTTGGACTTGAGGCATTGATACACTCACAAATGGGTGCCATGCATTATCAGTTGGCTGGGATGTCTTATCAGCAAAAATCTGTGGCAGAGATGCAGCGTCAAACTTCCGAAGTCTCAAAACACACCAAAGAGGCGAAAAAGCGCTTTCAGGTCGCCAAATCTCATCTTGAGGTGGCCGCAGCATCAGCATGGGTTTCCAAGATCACGCGCTCTTGGCACGCTGCTGGAATGTTGGCCAGTTTGAAGTGCAGAGACGGACATCACGAAGAAGCCCTTGAGATCATGTCCGGTATGCGTGGCCCAGGTGCGCCTGACTCCATGTACTGGGCACTTCGTTCTTACATTGCTTTGAAGGCAGATAACCCAATGGATGCGCTTCTCTTTGTTGAAGAGGGCAAATCAAAGAACCCCAGTTCTGAGCCACTTACAAAACTTGCTGAAGCCATCAGCAACAAAAAAGAAGTGGAAATGTTTAATCTGTTCGGTATGAACTGGTTTATGTTTTTCCCCGAAGAGATGACACCTCGAGTAATGATGCAACTTCAACAACAAGGCCGTGTGGACAGCCCACCATCCAATCGGGCCATGCGTCGGGCCATCAAAAAGAAAGGCATGTGAACAGCTGTTGGATTAGTCTTCCATGATTTGTTCTTTGCAGCTTATCTTTGCGTTATATCGGCATTAGGTACTGTGCAATCACGCCGTAGTGGACGGCAACGCCCACTGTTACAAAGACATGAAACACCTCATGGAATCCAAATACCTTCGGCAATGGGTCTGGTCGCTGTACGGCATAGACAATTCCGCCGATTGAATATAATATTCCCCCAACGAGTATCCATGCCAGTGCCGTGAAACCAAGATTTTCCCACAATTGTGGTACCGCAACCACCCCAGCCCAAGAAACCACCAAATAAAGCATGCTGTGGATCCAACGAGGCGCATCGAGCCAAAATACATTGATTATGGCGCCCATAAAGACTGAACCCCAAAGGACTGACAGTAGCACAATTGGCAAGTTTCCGGTCATTGCCAAGACCGCAAATGGCGTCGTTGAACCTGCAATGAATGCATAAATCATGGTTCGATCAAGCGTGCCCATGATTCGCTCAAGTTTGGGTGACCATTGCACGCGGTGGTACAAAGCACTGATACCAAATAATCCCAACAAGCTGATACTGTAGATGAGCAATGACCAAAAAATGGGACCGCTTTCACTGTAAGCCATCAAGTAAACACCCGCCGGAATGGCGGCAAAGAAGGCATAACTGTGTAAAACACCTCGATAAGTTGGCTTCATTGACAAACGATTTTTCAAATGGGCTCCCTTCTATATGAAGAGCCTAGAAATTGACCAAGTCAATTCGGAAGGGCGGATTGTTAGCTACCTTTTTGAAATTAATGCCGGTTGTGTCGAGATTGACTGAGACACAAATG
>JAYYJC010000380.1:0-10000 GCA_036146655.1 Myxococcota bacterium
TTCTGTCATTTTTTGTTCACAAGGATAAAAACACGGATCTTTTTATAATGACTTACCGTGAAACTATTGATTATTGGTCGTACCACTCCGGCTTGACCAAACTTTGGTAGTGTCCCACATCAAAGGGATTGATTTTTTGTTTAATGGCATCCCAAGCCATCTTTGCCGATACTTTGGTAAACCAGATATACATGTCTCTTTTGTAGTCTACTTTTGAGGTGAGACCCCGCATCAGCCATTTGGAGTTTACGAACTTCTGGTTCATTCGATAGAGTTCCCATGCGATTTCGTCTTTGGTCATGTAGTCTGAGTCAAGCACTGGAGTCATCCAGTCAAAATTGTCGAAATCCTCTTCTGTAATGTGTCCGTTTCGAATGGCATCATCATAGATGGGTGTACCAGGTACAGGTGTGATGGGATGAAAGGCTGGAAAGTCGACATCCAATTTTTGGGCCAACTCAACTTGCAGTCCAAGTGTGTCTTGGCTTTCGTTTTTAACGCCCACAATGAAAGTACATTGAATAAAAACCTCTGGGAAGTTTTCCTTGAAAATCCGAATGGCCTTTTCGGCTACTCCGCCCGTATAAAACCGTTTGTCAAGCGTCGTCAGGCTGTCGTCTTCTGCACGCTCAACACCAATCAAAATATGCCGCAGTCCAGCTTTCACTTGATCAGCCAAAATTCCCTTTTCGTGGTCTCTGACAATGCAGTCTGCACGCATAAAGGTCATCCATTTGGTTTCCATACCTGATTTGATCATTCGTTGAGAGAATTCATAGTTGAAGCGAGGATCAATGTTCCAGCTTTCGTCTACCCAGACATAGGAGCGTTTGCCGTATTTGTAGTAAAGGAGTTCAACTTCTTCCATCATGCGGTCAACGGATTTGGTACGCCATCTGGGTGAGAGGATTTCTTTGCCGCTGGCATCGACCTTGCGATCAGCCATCGTGGTCCACCATGCACAAAAAGAGCATTTTGAAGTACAGCCTCTTGAGTGGTGCAGGGTTGTGCCGCCAGGCGAAAAGAGGTACCGTGATTTGCCGTACAAGTGCATGGGCATCAAGTCGTAAGCTGGGAATGGCAGGTCGTCAAGGTTGCGAATGAGCCGAGCTGGCTTCGTGCGGATCATCTCACCCTCTTCACCAAAAGCAACACCGTCAATCTTTCGCCAGTCCTTCGTGCCGGCATCAATCTCATTGAGTATATTTTCGAAGGTCACTTCGCCTTCCCCGACGCATATGATGTCAATGTTTGGATTGTTGACATAACGGTGGGCAAGGTTGGTAAAATGGCCGCCACCAGCAACGGTAATGGCCTCAGGAGCAGCCTGTTTACAGAGTTCAAAGAATCGCAGTGCTTCTGAGGCATACAAGGCATGATTTTCGCCACAGCCGATGACATGTGGTTTAAAATCTTTGACGGCATCGTAAAGGCTGCGCCAGCCAATATGCAATGGCATGCAGTCTAATACCTTTACATCATCGCCTCTTTTTTGAGCCACAGCAGCGAGCGCAGGCAGAGCTTGCTGGAGGAGAAAATTATCGTCTTCTGAAGTGTAGGGCCAATAGCAGCGAGGCGGTTGTATGAGCATGACGCGCATGGTTTATTCCTTTGGCTTTCGGGCGATGACCATCCATGCTCGATTGAGCTGTCTGGCGATGGGGTGTGCTCGTAGGCGTGCTTCCAATTCTATAGCCTGATTAACCGGAAGTGGCCCTGCAACCATCTCAAAAGGTCCAGAAAATGCATAATGGCTTGGCTGTATGTCTACGACATTAAAACGATGGAGGAGTTGCCGGAGGCTGTCTTCTGTATGCGTATGGATGTATCTGTCATTGGGAACACTAACAATACCATTGTCAAAGAAGGCTTCGATTGATCCTTCTGCTACATCGGTTGACATGGCCCAACCCCATCGAGCTTCGACACTTAAAAAAAGCAGGCCGTTTGGTTTAAGAGATTCCCAAATGTTGTCCATGACTTGAACTTGGTCTTCAACATAGTTGAGCACTTCACAAGCAATGGCTGCATCAAATAGCCCAATACCCAACTTGTTTAAGCACTCTCCTGTACTCCAGTGAACATCCAATGACCCTTTTTGTCCTCCTGCTGTGGTCACTGCACGCCAGAGGCTTCTTAAGTCCGGGTCAACCAACTCGACGCTGCAATTTTTCGAGAGTGCCCACTGCATCATTCGTCCCACACCACCGCCCAGATCGAGCACTCTGGAATTGGGTGGCAGGTGATCGCCCCAAAAATCAAGATAAAGTGCCCGTTCAATTTGTTTGTCTTGGTAAACGGGTGAGTCTGGGTCTAAAAACTCCATCCACTCTGGATTGCTGTGCCAGAGGTTTACCATCCCTTCAAGATTTGAGAGTGGTGGTGTGTGGGCTGGTTCCCCATTGTGAATGTCAATGAGCCGTTCATCGGGAGTAGGAAGAAAAAAAGAAATCCCAGCCCAATGTTCAAGTTCCGCACACGAATAGGGTGGCCCTTGTGGAAGGGGTGGGAGATCACCGATGACAGGCTGCGCATCACGCAGCGACATGGTCAACAGTCCTTAGTTAGATTTTGGTCCTGGTTTTGGACGCGGAGAGGGTCGCCAGCGCATGAATTCACCATAAAGTTAGGGGTTTAAAACTGTATTTACTTTATCACAGAAATTTAGGATTGTGTCAAGTTTCTTACGGCATCTGTGCCTTCAACCAGTGTTGATTAAGTGAATGACTGGGCCTATGACAATTAATATCTGCTCGTACTCTTTGGTTTAAAAGTGAAAAGTCGCCAATTATGTCTAATGCTTTGTGTCGAAGCGCTTCATTTCGGTACCGGATTTTTTGCGTGTTGATGAGGCCATGCTGATCATAAACCAAAGTGTTTTTGAGTGAAGCGCCTTTTGCAAGCCCCATTTGCTTGAGTTTTGGAAGATCTGATTTGAACCCAAAAGTTTGAGCTGGGGCAAGTTGAAATAACAAGTCTGTGCCTTTAAATGAGGCCGATTGATGTCCAATTGCTGGGTGTTTAAAATCAATGGATACCGTCAATGAAAGTGAATCACTTGGCTCCACATCCAATCGACTTTGACCCATTGTGATGTGCTGAGGTTGAATAGAGGCATAATAGGCAAGTGCGTCTTGTGTCGTAATACCTGCACTTCGTATTTTTTGAACCCATGGCCATGCTGAACCATCCAAGATGGGAATTTCTGGGCCATCTATATGAATGATGAGGTTGTCGATGTTGAGGAGCATGGCAGCAGCCAACAAATGTTCTGGTGTTTGAACCTCAAATTTATTTTGGCGAATGACCGTTTGGTACGCAGAGCCGCAAAGGTAACACCAATGGGCAGGGAGCTTCTCGCCTTCTTTGGACACGAATATTCTCCCGCTGTTAGCGGGGGCTGGCTCAAGTCTCACTAGACATGGCTTACCCGTGTGCACGCCGATGCCAAAACACTCAATGGACTTCGTGATTGTCTGTTGTTTAGATGTCACGGAACAGACTGCCACTGCTGTTGGCTGCTTGGTGTCCGATGTGTTTTTGACCTCTGGAGGTGAGGATTCGACCCTGTCGAGTACGCTGTACAAAGCCTTTGATGATTAGAAATGGTTCAAAGACATCTTCGATTGTGTTTGCCTCTTCGCCGATGGCAGTGGCAAGGTTGTCTATTCCAACAGGGCCACCATCAAACTTTCCAGAAATTGTCGCCAGTATTTTCCGGTCCATTGGATCAAGCCCTTCATTGTCTATTCCCAGCCGTTCAAGTGCGAGTTTTGTGATCTCAAGGGTTATGGTCCCATTTCCTTCAACCTCCGCAAAATCGCGAGCTCTGCGCAGTAAGCGGTTGGCTACACGTGGTGTGCCTCTGGCTCGACGCGCAAGTTCAAATGCAGCATCTGATTGAATGGCTATTCCCAATCTATCGGCGGATCGCATGACAATCCGTGAGAGCTCTTCTGCATTGTAAAAGCTCATATTAAACTGGATTTGAAAACGGTCTCTAAGCGGTCGGGTAAGCAATCCAGCACGGGTAGTGGCACCCACGAGTGTAAAAGGGGGCAGAGGAAGGCTTACAGACTGCGCACCGGGTCCTTGGCCAAGCATGACATCGATTCGAAAATCTTCGACTGCCGGATAGAGGACTTCCTCTACAGCCCTGTTGAGACGATGGATTTCGTCAATAAAGAGAACTTCTCGGGGCTGTAAACTGTTCAGAATGGCCGCAAGATCACCACCTCGTTCAATGATGGGTCCGGATGTGGGTCGGATATCAACTCCGAGTTCTTCTGCGATGATGTGCGCCAGAGAGGTTTTACCCAAGCCTGGCGGGCCGGCAAGCAGCACGTGATCCATGGCTTCGCCTCTTGCTTTTGCAGCTTGCATGTAGACCTTGAGATTTTGAATGATCTCATTTTGGCCCACATACTCATCAATGTTTCGAGGGCGGAGTGCAGGATCTTCATTGTGTTGTGAGGTGGATGGGTCAACAATTCGAGACATTTTAATACCTTAGCTGTTTGTCGCCAGAAAGCGAAGTGCAGCCCGCAGCCGTTCTTCAAGTGAGGCATTGGCCTGACTGGGAACTGCACCTGAGTTGAGGACTGAGTCAATTTCACTTTTCCGGTAGTCGAGTTGCGCAAGAGCCAATTGGAGTGGGTCGGGAGCCGGTCTTTTAGCGGTGAGCGTCCGGCCTTTTGCAGTCGAAGGTACAATGGGGATTGCAGATGGAAGTTTACCGGCCAAATCTAGACAAATTCTGCTGGCTGTTTTCTTACCTACCCCAGGTACGGTAGAAAGAAGAGTGGTGTCATTTTGGCTCACAGCGGTGGCCAAGGACTCAATACTGAGCGTGCTTAAAATGGCCAAACCAAGCTTGGAGCCAACTTTGTTGACTGTACACACAGCTTCAAATGTATCTCTTTGAAGTGCTGAAGAAAAACCATACAATGTGATGGCATCTTGAAGTACAACGGTTGTGATGTGGATGGTGGCTTCTTCGCCAGCCATGTAACTGTTCAACACAGAGCCTGGCATAAAGACTTTGTAGCCCACACCGTTTACATCAACTATCCCATAGCTTGAGTCAATGTGTGCAATGGTTCCTTTTAAAAGTGCGATCATTTTTTCCTCAGTTTGCGCTGGAATTGACTGTGAAGCAAATGCGTCATTGCAATGGCTGCAGCATCTGCAGCATCTGCAGCAAGTGGCTTGGTTAAGCCGAGCAACTTTGTGACGATGAGTCCCAATTCGTTTTTACCGGCTCGACCAGTACCTGCAATGCTTTTTTTGATCACCATGGGGTTATATTCTGAGACTTGAAGCGTGTGTTGTGCCATGGCCAAGAGTGCGACTCCTCGAGCTTGCCCCAATCGCAGGGCTGATTCGCTGGACTTGTAGCGGAAAATAGATTCAATGGCCGCTTCGTTGGGCTGAAATTGTTGGATGACATCGACAATGCCACTGTGTATTTCCTGAAGCCTGGTCGGTATTTCGGCCTTGGTGTTGCTGCGAATTAGACCCGCTTCGAACAATCGAAACCGTGCACCTTCTTTGGAAACCAGTGCATATCCCGTGACCCGTGACCCTGGGTCAATGCCCAACACTATCATGACAACCTCTGCTCAGATGTTCAGCATAGCCGATTGCGCTGAGATTGACATCTAAATCCTGAGCAAGTCTCTGTTTCAATTACTGGTGTCATGTTTTGCTTTTTCAAAACTTTTTTAGCCTGAAAAGTGATGAAGAATGACAGCACTTCAAACAAACCATCTTTTGAGGTCAACTTTCTATTTAAATTGATGGTTCTATTCGCTTTGTTGACTCGGATCGGCTTTGATTACATGTGTTCCTGTAAAAATACAACCCCTGTATTTTCCTTTGGGGACGGTCACATTTTCCCAGACGACACATTGATTTAATTCGACCCCTTTGGGGACGGTTGCACCGGCTTCTATGACAGATTGTGTCAATTGTCCATCGACTTGAGCCCTAGGTGATACCCATGAACTTTTTTCAGAATGTTCCGTCCATGGGTCGATGGGCAATTCAACTTCTCGGCGCAGTATGGCCATTAGGGTTTGCCAATATTCACTTGGATTGCCAATGTCTAACCAGTACCCATCATGCAAATGAGCGTTGACCTTTTTGTCTGGCACCAGTGTGCGGTATGCGGTTCGGACGACACATTGCTCCCCATTTGGAATTTGGTGAAGTGTTTGTCGAGCCATCGCATGTATTCCTGTAAAGTGATGGCCCTCTCCGCCTCGGATGGCTTCTGGGGCATTTGGTATCGAGCAGATGTCTCCAATTCGGGTGACCAGACCGTTATCATGTAAGAGCGGTGTCGTTTTTCCCAGATTTTGACTGTGACGCAGGGCCATAACTGCGCCATTTTCTGGACAGGCATCAAGGAGTTTGCTCGCAGAAACATCACAAAGGATATCGCCATTCCAGATAATAACCTTGTCATTTAGTCTCGGAAGCGCCGCTTTTAGGCCTCCTCCTGTGCCTAAAATATCAGGAAGTTCGAGTTGTAATTCGACTGTGTTGTGTTCTGCCCAGCGTGCGACTTGTTCCCAGAGGTAATGGGCGTTGACCATGATGTGTTCAATATTGGCTTGTTTCAGACTGGCCAGCGCATAATCGATGAGTGGCCGACCAAGAATGGGCATTAATGGTTTTGGATGGGTAAGGGTAAGCGGCCGCAGTCGAGTACCAAAGCCGGCTCCAAGTATAAATGCGCTGGCGGACATAAATCCTCTCTGTCTTGAATTTGAAATAGAGAATAGCACAATTGGATGTGGGATTTTCTGTGTGAACTTGATGGTGACACTGGATAGACTGTAATCATGACACTCCCCGCTTTGTTAATTCAGCAACTTCGACAAAACAGTTATCAAAATTGGCTTCGTGTGCCTGTATGCACTTCGGAAGGCTTAAGCTGGACCTCCACCAGCCGTGCTGAGGTTGAACGCCAGATTTCCGGGATGGTGGTCAGGCTTTATGCGCTTGGAGTTGGAGAAGGTGTCAAGGTTGCCATTTGTGCCGATACTTGTGCCGAATGGCTTTTGCTTGATTTGGCTGTTCTGTCATTAAGGGGCATTGTGGTGGGCATTTATCCCACTTTACCTGCCGAGGACATCATTCATCAATTAAATGATTCAGAGTCTGAATTGCTGTTTGTTCAAGATGACTCAATGGCCGAAAAATTGAAGCCCTATTTGGATGAGCTTGAAACTGTTTGCCATGTATTTGCACTGTGTGAATCTCAAACTTTTCCTCAGATTATGCCTGCTGAGCCTGATTTAGAGTTGTTTGAACGGTTGGCTGCACAGGTTCAGCCTACAGATGTCGCCACTCTTATTTACACCTCGGGTACAACGGGTAATTCCAAAGGTGTGGTCTTGAAGCACGCACACTTGGTGTCTGCCCTTCGATCATCTGCTGAACTCTTTCCGTTGCGCAAAGGCGATCGCTCCATCATTTATCTTCCAATGGCACACATCTTACAGCGATTTGTGGTCTACAGAGCACTGATTGATGATGTTGAAGGGGCGGTGTCACCCAGCCTAGAATATCTCCCTGAAGTCATCCAAAGCATCCGCCCACATCTTTTGGTCGTGGTTCCTCGTGTGCTCGAAAAAATTCTCAACCGTGCAGAACAAGCCGCCATAGAACGAGGGGATTTTGCCCATTTAATTTTTCGATGGGCCATGAAAGTGGCCTACAAAGTTGGAAATAGCGATTTGCCCAAATCGCAGAGGTTAATGCTTCAGGCCCAAGTGGCCGAACGGTTGGTCTTCTCTAAAATTAGAGACGGACTCGGTGGTCATTTGCGTTGCATATTATCAGGCGCTGCACCATTGTCTCCCAAAATATCCGCTATTTTTTGGGGAATGGGTTTACAGGTGGTTGAAGGATGGGGTCTTTCTGAAAGTTGTGGGCCTGCCACTTTGATTAATCCTGAACAGTATCAATTGGGTTCCGTTGGCCGCATCTTGGACTCGTTGTCAATACGCAGGTCTATTGAGGGAGAACTTCAACTCAAAGGTGAGAGCCTCTTTGAAGAGTACTGGAAACAAGCAGCGGCAACAGAAGCTGCTTTCACTGAAGATGGATGGTTTAAAACAGGTGACATAGGCCACATTGACGAAGACGGCTATGTCTGGATTACAGGTCGGATTAAAGATCTTATTGTGACTGCTGGAGGAAAGAACATCGCACCGCAACCGATTGAACTTCTGTTAAATCAAATTGGTGATGTTCATACTGTGGTTTTGGGGGACAACCGCCCGTATCTAATTGCGCTATTTGCGCCAGAAAACACACTCAGTGATGGGCCTTCTGAATCTAAGATAAAATCACATGTTCACAAGATAAACCTAACCCTTCCTCGATACGCACAGATTAAGAGATGGGCCATTCTATCAGAGGCTTTTCATCCTGAAAACGGGCTGTTGACCCCCACTTTGAAGCCAAAGCGCAACGCCATACAAAAAACCCATTCTCGATTAATTGAATCACTCTACTCTGAAAGTCGCACAATCATCTCTCCATGATGGGCGTGCTGTGTTACGAGATGAAAGCATAAAATAGGCTTTATACAGTGATCATTGGCATAACAAGCAGCTTTCGAAAGCAAAGCCCAATTCGGGCTGATAACCCAAGGGTGCGTCCTGCTCGTCCAGAGGTTTTTCTCTCCCAAGCGTTAATCAATCAAGTCCGTCTGGCAGGTGGAGTACCCGTAATTTTCCCGGCAGGTGGAGGGTCTAAAATCATTAACTGGGCTTTGAACTCGGTGGACGCTGTGATCGTATCGGGTGGTGCTTTTGACATTCACCCTTCACTCTATGGAAAAGCGGTTGAAGCTCGACTTGATGAGATTCAGCCTGAACGGTCCCTTTTTGAGATAGATTTGGTCCGCTATTGCATTTCCTCCAATAAGCCCCTTCTCGGAATTTGTGGTGGCATGCAGGCACTTGCAGTGGCTTCTGGAGGAACATTAATTCAAGACATCGGGACACAGTGCTCTGATTCAATAGACCACGAGCAACCCACTGACCCTTCTACGGCTTGGCATGATGTTATATTTAATGATCCTTGGTTTATTGATTGTTACGGTCAAACCCAGATAAAAGTTAATTCTACCCACCATCAAGCCGTTGATTTTGCCGGTGCCTGCCAAATATCAGGTCGCTCTGTCGATGGGATTGTTGAGGCCATCCGTCATCCGGAATTAAATTTTTGTGTTGGTGTTCAGTGGCATCCAGAGTTACTGAGCAATACGATCTTTAAATCCCTCGTTGAGCATGTGGAGAGCCGTCGATGAGCGATGTGTATATGGAAGCTTTGCAAGCGCACAACGAGCAGCGTTTCGACGAGGCTGAACTGTTGTATCGACAAAGTTTGGTTTTTGCCGACCAGAACAATAATTCACCCTTAATTGCTCTCACAATGCATCAGTTGGGGCGACTGTCATTTGAACAAGGTGATCTTCACCGTGCCATGCGTCGGTTCAAAAAGTTGTTGAGCTGGCAAAATGCCCACAATGACTCTCGAGGACAATCTAGAACTTGTCGGCAAATAGCAGCCATATTTGATTATCGAGGTGATTCAATTGAGGCACTTCAGTGGGGACAAAAAGCACTTCGTTTTGCAGAATCTGTTTGGTCTCGGCACAATATGGCCGAAGCGTACATGTTGTTGGGGCTTCTTTTTTTCCGAGAGCGACGGCTTACCGAAGCGGTGTCAAACATGCGGGCATCTCAAGAAGTGTGGTCAGAACTTAAAGATGACGACGGATTTTATCGGGTGAGTTACCGCTTGGCTCAGTTGCTCATTCAGCGCGGTGATTTGGTCGCCGCCATTCGAGAATATTGCAAGTGCCTTGAAATCTTACAACAAGACGAACTTGAAGAGGCCGCAGACATCCACCAGCAAGTTGCACTTCTCTCGCTTGAAGCGGGTTTGTTGGGTGAAGCCATTACGCATTCACTTGCAG
>JAYYJC010000381.1:0-10000 GCA_036146655.1 Myxococcota bacterium
CATTGGGCCGAAACCGCAAACTGCAGGCGGTTGAGTTGCATGACAATGTAGGCGTTTTGCTTCAGGTCGAAGAAGCCTTGGGTGAATCGGCTTTTTGGAGTCAAATTGCCAAACACCTTGATGAAACAGGTGTGAAGGTTGTTCGCAGCATCATTGATAGTCACAGAGCCAACTGGGAAGCCATCTCGATAGATGAGCCCGAAACCCCATTCGAATCTGAAGGGATTGATGATGTGGTTGAATCCAACAGCAGTCAACGTCAAGAGTCTGCGCAGACTTCTGTGAATATTGAACAGACTCATGTTCCAATTCCAAAGACTCTTGGGCATAACTTGTCTGATTCGACCTCTGAAGATGACAGTGCAGAGCGTGTTCCGGAACCAAAGCAGATTGCGCCCGTATCCCAGCATGACGATAAAACAGAAGTTACGGAGCGGGCGGTTGCAGTGGGTGCTCCAATTCTTGATGAATTTCCTTCAGTGGATGAGCAAACTGACGAAACAATTTATCCCTCTCAATCCGAAGTGTCGGCAGAATTGATGACCGAAGCCGCTTCGGTCTCTGTCGATCTTGACTCATCACCTTCTATTGATCAAGAGGCTGTGTATTCTCAAGATCTTCCCAGCTACATTCACGAAAATCCAGTGATTTATACTGATGAACCCTCTGATGAGTTTACAGAGGATCTGACTCTGCACGAACAAAAGCTCCAATCTGAGGCGTCACGAGAGTTCATAGTGCAGTTTGTGTATATGGTTTTAGGTGCCTTTGCACTTGCCATTGTGGTTCTAATGAGTCTGATTTGGCTTTGGGAAGCCATCACAGCTTAAATGGACCGGAATCTCTATTATCTATACATTCGATAAGCATCATCTGGAAGCCAAGTCCCAGCCTGTTTGTGCTTTCGAACCAAGATAATTTTATGTTGCTTTCGAACATTTAATCCGAGCAATCGCCGAAACCGAAATCCCAAAAATTCACCCAAGATGTGCCGAGGCTTGAGTGGGCTACCAACATCGACAATTTGGGTGCGGTAACCAGGAAGATTAACCTTGACCATTAACGACCGCAATGGCCACCATATTGTGTTGATGTCCAATGGGCTTTCTCCGATTTCTACATTGTTTAAACTCACACTGGCTCCTGAAGGAATCGTTTCGATTCGCATTCGGTGAGCACAGCCGGAAGACCAGAGGAACAGGGTGATCAGAAATACAATATTGATTGGGGCTTTGGGCATGGTTCGACAGTCAATGGTATTGTGCGTTATGCTGAAGCCATGCTATCTTTTCTGTTTCTATCTGTGTCAATGTTTTCTTGTGCGCTCGACAAACAGGCAATTCGTCAATCCGATCGAGAAGAAGACATGTTGCAAAATGTGGCACAGCAATATTGGGATGGTATTCGATGGGGGCATACCGATCGAGCCGCCTTGTTTGTAAAAGACGAAAAGACCAGGGCATTGTATCAGGGACAATTATCGTTTGAAGGGTCCACATTGCGGTATGTAGACGCCAAGGTGCTTCATGCTGAAGTCTCTGCTGAGAAAAGAGAGAAAGACGCAGAATGGCTTCGAGAAGGTACCGTTCTTGTTCATATTGAAGTGTATGGTGTAAACAGCGTACTCGAGGTCAGTAATATAGAGCAAGAATGGCAGCGAGACCTTGAAGGTTGGTGGTTGAAGATTAATATCGAACCAGAGTAGGTTCACTGTTTCCAATGCCATTTGGGTCAAAATATTGAATCCTCGGTCGGCATCTGGATGTGTGGAGTGATACATCTCTCGTGGAGGGTCTATTCGAATGGAGTCCAATCAACAGCTGCAAGCCGCATTAAAGCAGCATTTTGGTTTTTCAGCCTTCCGTGGTCGCCAGCAGGACATTATTGCCAATGTGGTGGCTGGGCGAGACACCATGGTTATCATGCCTACCGGCGCAGGAAAGTCGTTGTGTTTCCAGTTACCTGCACTGGTACGTGAGGGGGTGACACTTGTGGTTTCGCCTTTGGTTGCGTTGATGAAGGATCAGGTTGACTCTTTGTTGGCGTTGGGAATTGCAGCCACCACCATCAACTCATCCGTGTCGTCTTCAGAACAGCGGCAACGGCTCATTGACATTGGCCGTGGACGATACAAGCTTGTGTATGTGGCGCCAGAGCGTTTTACTCCAGCATTCATTGCGCGCATGCAGACGATTAATGTGGGCTTACTTGCCATAGACGAAGCCCACTGTTTGTCCCAGTGGGGGCATGACTTCAGGCCCGATTACCTCAAACTTGGCCGTGTGAGACAAGAACTTGGGTTTTTACCCACCATTGCCCTAACCGCAACAGCAACCCCCGAGGTACAACAAGACATCGCTCAAGTCCTTGGAATGGAGAATTGTACGCGCTATGTCACTGGATTTGACCGTCCCAATTTGGAACTTGAAGTGCGTAAAATTTCTGGAAAAAACGAGCGCAAATATGAACAACTTCGTTCGGTTTTAAGTTCCATACAAGGGGTCAAACTCATTTACTGTGCCACGCGCAAAAATGTTGAACGGGTCACTGCACATCTTAGAGAAAATGGCATTATGGCTGGCATGTACCATGCAGGATTAAGCATGCAGGAGCGTACGGATGTTCAAAATGCCTTTATGCATGGACTAATTGATACTGTCGTGGCGACAAATGCATTTGGGATGGGAGTGGATAAATCAGATATCCGCTGTGTGGTTCACTGGGAGTTTCCTGGTACTGTTGAAGCCTATTATCAAGAGATTGGCCGTGCCGGGCGCGATGGTCAGCCCTCAAAGGTGGTGCTTCTCTACCGTGCCATCGATGATCAGGTCCAGCGTACATTCATTGAAACCTCTTATCCTTCCAAGGAATGGGTAGAGCAAGTGTGGGTGACATTGCAAAGCCTGGTCCGCCGTAACAACCATAACGTCACACTTTGGATTGGTCATGAGGAGCTTGCAGAGTTGCTTCCCAGTGACATCAATGGTCGAGCAGTAGGGGCTTGTTTTTACACCCTTGATCGAGAAGGATACATCCGCCGTTTGTCATCAAACCACAGAAAGGGTCAAGTATGGCTCGCACAATCACCAAAACGTCATCCGTCAGGGATCAGAGGCAAGGTGTATGACCACATTGCACACAGTCTTCAGGGGTATGATGGGTACTCCATAGAGGTGAACCCCGAGCATCTTGCCAGTGATCTGGAACTTAGTAAAGATCAGTTGATGGCAGCACTCCATGCCCTGCGTGATGCCAAACTTATTCGTTGGGAAGCACCAGAACGAGTCGGTGGTGTAGAATTATTGCGTTACGGCGAGCCGCTTGTCATTAATGAAGAATTAATACTTCGCCGACGAAATCATGAGTTTAAAAAACTTGAGTTGATGAAGGCCTATGCGGAGTCTGAATGTCGCCGGCGTTATTTGATTACTTATTTTGGAGAAGATGCGCCTTTTGAACGGTGTGGGACATGTGATCGTTGCTGCAACGGCGGTGGTCAAGCCAAACCTGTTGAAGCGCTTCAACTTCTTGAAATAAAAAAAATATTGTCTTGTCTGGCAAGAATGTCTCTTAGGGTCTCTTACAACCGTGATCCCTTCCGTGGATTTGGACGCAATGTGCTTATCAAGACATTGAAGGGTTCCACCGAAAAGGCAGTTGTGAATTGGGGTTTTGATGGACTTTCCACACATGGAATCCTAAAAGGCTGTGACTCACAACACCTCCACGATTTACTCGATGAGTTGGTTCGCATTGAACTGCTCGAAACGCAGTATGTCACTAAACAATTTGGTGGAAACAGCAAAGAGGTGACATTTGCGGAATACAGGATGACAGAGCAGGGAAACAGTGTCATGCGTGGTCAATTGACTCAATTTGACATCCGTTTTCCCACTCACTACGCCTTTGCATCAAGTGGTCGTTTGGGTTCCCGTGGGCTGAAACCAAAGTCGAAGCATGGGTCTTCGAGCAAAGGTGTGTCTTCAAATAGAAATGAGGATATTGTTAAGCACAATGCTCATTTATCCGCATTTGAAACAGCGCTGTATGAGCAACTCAGTGCTGCAAGAAAGGCACTTGCACAACGAGATGATGTGCCCTTATACAGTGTGGCTACCAACCGCTCTCTTCGTGATATGGCACACAAACGCCCTCAGACCCCACAAGGACTTCAACGGATTCATGGAATGGGTCCCATGCGCATTCGCAAGTATGGACGGCGCTTTATTGAAGTGATTAATGGATTTAAGTTCGAGTAGCGCTTATCTTTCGTGATTTGAAGAGAAGAGCTCAAAAATCAGCCGAGTTGCTTCAGTTCTGTTCAATCTTTTAGCTGGCGTTAATGCGTTTCCACCAGAGGTGAAACAGAATGACAGTCCAGAGCTTAAGACCATGGTTTGCCTGTCCAGATAAGTGCTCTTTCAACAGTTGCTTTAAGGGTTTGGGTAAAAATATATGCGGTATGTCCGCACAAACCTCTCTAATTTGATCCCGTGCAAAGTCTGCGCCCCGTAGCCGAAGCCATTGATCCATTGGCGAAAGTAAAGAGCGCTTGGGTCGGTAGACAAGTTTACTTGGAAGATGCTCTAGCAGAGCTTGTCTTAGAGGCCATTTTCCCACGAAATCAAAGCGGTTTCGACGTATTTTTTGTGAGCCGCTGAGTTGAGCACAAAAGTGTCTGAGATTGGTGTCTAATAGGGGGTATCGGAGTTCGATACGAGCTGCACTCGAGGCTCGGTCTGCACGGGTCAGAGAATCTTCTACCAGCCAACCGCGCTGCCAAATGTGAAGAATGTCATTAATGGGGTCAGAATCAACCTCCTGATAGTAACGAGTCAAAACGCTTTCTCTGATTCCTGGTCGAATGAGACCCGGATCTGTCAGCAATGCGACTCTCTCTGGTGCCACAAAGACTCTTGAACCTCCAATGACTCGGGCTTGACCAAAGTTGTCATGGGGCACTGCCCAGTCTTTTCTATCGGCTCTCCGACTGACTCCTCTGATCATGCGTTGGGCCAGAGAAGGCAGTTGGGCGATTCTTCGGCTTGGTGCCATTCGAAAAGCCAATTGAGGCATTGTCCGACCTGCAAGTACCTCGTCACCTCCATCTCCCGAAAGCAAAACAGAGACTTGGTTTCGGATTTCTTGAAAGAAGAGAAACTGTATGGCCGCTGCGGGTGTCGGCATGGGCTGTCCCATATCGAATTGATTGCCTCTTAAGGTATCGATGACTGCTCGGCTTTGAATACGCACAATGGTGTTTTCCGCTCCCATCACTTTGGCTACTCTGGCCGCAAATGGAGATTCATCCATTGGGTGTTCATCGAGGGCCACTGTAAAAGTTGGGATATCCGGTCTGAGGATGCTGCTGTGCATCAGAATGGCGGACGAATCCAGTCCTCCTGAGAGCAACAGTCCCACATTGTCGCCGGAGAGCCGGCGTTCAACGGCCGCTCGGAGATGGACATTAAATTGTTCCAAGAGTTCGGAGTCTGGAAGCTTTGGATCTTGTACATGCCGCCATCTTGGTCGATACCACTCTTCTCGATGCACCTCATTATTTTGAATTCGAAGCAGGTGTCCAGGTTCAACAGCGAATACAGATTTTAGCAGTGTCCTTGGGGCATGGATGTAGCGAAAACTGAGATACTCGGCAAGGTTTTCCATTGCGATTTCGCGGCTGACAAATGGCAATTCAATCAATGGAGGGATTTCTGAGCAAAATGCAATTCGATGCTGATCTCGGACCCAAAACAATGGACGAGCACCGGTTGGTGATCGTACCAAGTATAAAGTTTCAGATGGAATGTGGTAGGCCGCCATTGCGAATGACCCTGAAAAGATGTCAAGACCGCTGGCACCTTTGTCGACCCAAGCTTCTGCGAGTTTTTGTTCTGTGGCTCCAGAGAGGCCCCCATCGATCGAAAAAAGCCATTCCCCTTTCTCAAATGGTCCTTTTGGCATGTCTGACCGAAGTTGAAATCGGCGATGGGCCAGTATCATTGGCCCTTCCATTGTAAAGCCTCTGTCTGCTGGGCCACGGTGGGCAACACCCGCTGAAAGCTGATGCACCAGAGGTCGAGAGCGATTGGGCTCTGAAGAAAAATCAATAATGCCAGCAATCCCGCTCAAGCGCTACCCCTTTTGACCAAATCTGGATATGTCATCTATGATATTTTATCGGAGAAAGCAATGTCTGTCCTTTTGTTCAGTCTGTTGTCCTGTCAAGTTGAGGTGTCCTCACCCTCTGTGAAAAAGGAAATGACTCGTCCAGACATTATTGTGGTCATTGTGGATACGCTGCGCAGTGATCACCTCGGTTGCTACGGATATTCTCGAAACACGACACCCAACATCGATGCTGTTGCAGCTGAAGGACTTCAATTTATGCGAGCCTATGCTCAAGCCAGTTGGACATTGCCGTCTTTTGTCAGTCTTTGGACAGGACTTTATCCACATGAGCATCTTGTTGGGCGCTCACCAGATGTTCATGATGTCTTTGGCGCACTTCCACCTGAGCGGATAACCCTCGCAGAGCTATTGCAGACACAAGGATATGCCACTGGAGCAGTAATCAACAATACATTTCTTGCGCCTGAATTCGGTGTCCACCAAGGATTTGGGGACTACATGTATAGAGGGGCTGACAATACTGATTTTCGAAGTGCGGCTGCGACCAATACACGGGCATTGACTTGGCTAAAAGAAGTGAAGGACAAACCTGCATTTCTAGTGGTTCATTATATGGAACCCCACATGGACTTGATTCCTGCTTTGGGTGTTCGAGGCCGCTATGCCGATACTGACAAGCCCCTTGTGCCGGTACCTTTTCGTAGTCCACATGCGTATGAGTTGACACAGGACCAAAGCAAGCGAACGCCAGAAGTGGTTGATTATGTTCGTGCATTGTACGACGAGGAGATACTGGATACAGATGCCGCTTTTGGTCAATTGTTAAGGGCTTTACAACAACGGGAACGCTGGGATAATACAGTGCTGATTGTCACAGCTGATCATGGCGAAGAGTTTTGGGATCATGGTGAATTTGAGCATGGTCATACCTTAAGAAGTGTGGTCACTCAAGTGCCATTGATTGTGACAGGGCCTGGGTTTAAAGGGATGGGAAAGAAAGACATTTTGGTTGAACATGTCGATCTCTTTCAAGGTATCTTGGCTCTGGGAGGTGCTCCGTCTCCTGAGGAAAGCCACGGGGTCAATATCTTTGAACTGGCCAAAATCGACGACCCGCCGGAGCGCTGGAGTCTCTCAGAAAATACACTCTATGGAGAGCCGATGCTCTCTGTTGTGACCCCGAAATATCGTCTTTTACTCAATCAGTTTAATGGTGTGGCTGCCCTTTGGAATATGGAGGCCAGTGGCGCTGAGGGCAGTGTCGTACCCGAAGAGGATCGCAAAGCAGTTGCCGATCCCATTCTTGGGTCAATCAAGCATTTGAGAGGACATTTTAAGCCGATAGAGCAAGTTGCTGGTCCACAGGTTCCTTCGCAGGACACTTTTCAACAGCTTAAGTCGTTGGGCTACATTGAATAGAGTCCTTCCAGTTCTTCGGGTAGTTTTGTCGTAACATTAATTGTTTCACCGATAGAGGGATGAATAAATTGAAGGCTCTGCGCATGAAGTGCAAGTCTTGGCCATAGTCTTCCACAGCTACCGCCATAACGCCTGTCACCCAAAATTGGATGACCTGCACCTTCTGCATGCCGTCGAATTTGATGCATTCTTCCTGTTTCAAGACGAACTTGAGCAACTGAAATGTCACGGCCGCGGTGAATTATTGTGTAGTGAGTGATCGCTTCTTTACCATTAATCGGTTTCGTCCAAACCCCTGCTTCGGGAGGGTGTGACAACATTGCGGCCCAGTATATGCGCTTAATGTCTCGGTTCCGAAGTTGCTCAGCAATGGCTGAATTGTGATTTTTGTCAGTGGTCAAGAGCAAAAGTCCTGAAGTGGGGGTGTCAAGACGATGATGCATCCCAACATAGGAAAATTTCTGACGCAGCGCCGTATACAAATCTGTTTTGTAATTTGGAGATGGCTGGCTTGGAATTCCGACAGGTTTGTTTACCACGAGAATTCCGTCTTGATGATAGCAGACAGTATATGGGGTCATTTGGGAAACCAAAACAACGAAGCGCCTCTTAGGGAGGCGCTTCTCTTGGATGATGGCTCGGCCTAGCCGCGTTCAAGTTCTCTGTCGATAATGTCCTTGAATGCTTCAAAGGGCTGGGCGCCTGACAGCATAATGCCATTGATGAAAAAGGCGGGTGTTCCAGTAACACCAACAGCTGATCCGTCTTCCATGTCTTTGCGGACTTCTGCTTCCTGGGCTGGATTGGCTCGGCAGGTGTCCCATTTGCTCATGTCGAGGCTCAGGCTCTTGGCATGAGCAATGAGCGTATCTTCATCAAGTGCGCGTTGATTAGACATAAGTTTTTCGTGCATCTCCCAGTATTTGCCTTGTTCGCCAGCACAGTTGGCTGCGACTGCTGCTGGAATGGCTCGATCGTGGAAGCCAAGCGGAAAGTCTCTGTACACCATTTTAATTTTTCCGGGATAGGTTTCCATGACTTGGTCGATGGATTCACCCGCTTTACCGCAGTAAGGGCACTGAAACTCTGCAAATTGAATAATGGTAACAGGGGCTGTTTCAGGACCGATGAAAGGGTCGTCATCTGCAGATACTTCAATTCGTGGGATATTTGGTGCAGGCAGACTAATTTTAAATCCATATTTTGTTTTCAGTTCGCCAATGTAGGTTTGAAAGCGCTCACTTTGCTTTTGTCGGCTGATTTGTCCTTCAATCAATGAACGAACTTGTTCAAGTGGTGCGTCTTGGAGGCGACCTTTATACTCTTCGTAAAACTTTTGGATCTCTTCATCAGAAGGTTTTTCGGCTTTGGCTACAATTTCGGCTTCCATCAACGCCTCTACATTGGCTTTACCCGTTGCTGTGGCTTCCGCTTCTAGAATCTTATCAATGGCAATTTGTTCGACGCTGTTCTTTTCAAGTTGATATCGACCACTGAGGTACTCTGCTTCCATTTGTGTCAGCTGCCCTTTTATAGACAAGGTCCCTTCTCCATAGTTAAGTTGACCGCCATTCCAGGTGGCCACAATGGTATCATCTGCGATGAGTTGAGGGGCTGGGGAAGCCACAGCCACCTGTGCTTTTGGCGTTGTGACATCGGCTTGGGTTTGAGCGGCTTGCTCAGTTGTGCTTTGGCCACAGGCCATAAAGAAAAGCAATGCGGTAATCATTTGAAAACTCGGGGTTAGAGTGAATAAAAGTGGGAAAGTGGACGCCAAACTCTGGCGGCCCATGCGGCTTCATTGTGTTCAGCACCATTTTCATGCCAGTGCCATAGCGAAACATCGAAACTATATCCCAAATCGGCTAGGGAATCTCGAAATTGAAGATTTTCGCAATAATTATCAGGTGAGTTTAGGTTGTCATCTTGAATTCCATCACCATCACTGTCGTAACAATCACCGTAGCCGCCTGAGTCAATGTATATGGCGAAAGGCTGTTGGCCAGCGTTTTGGAAAAGTTCGATGATGGTTGGATTGCTCAGTTCTATGCGGCCCCAGCCAACGGTACCAGACAGGGAGATGGCCATCTCATAGGCATTTGGATAGCGTAGAGCAGTATAGAGTGAAATTAGTCCACCCAAAGAGGCGCCCATAAGTCCATTGATTTCAGCAACACCATATTGGTCTTCGATAAAGGGGCGAATCTCCATATGGAGATAATTGGCATAGGCATCTCCAAGTCCCCCGACTTCTCCTTCGTCAATGCGATCTGTGGTGTGTGTGTATTCATCCATCCGCTGAATGGAATTGTCGACTCCCACCACTAATGTTTTTTCAGGTACGGAGTCTTGAAGTTTCCATCCCCCCCAAGGCGCATTTGGATCAAAGATATTTTGAGCATCGTGTACAAATAGCGTTCGGTCAAAGTGTCCATTTTCAGGAACCCAA
>JAYYJC010000382.1:0-10000 GCA_036146655.1 Myxococcota bacterium
ACTCGAATCCGCCGTGCCAATATGTCTTCATTGCCATCATTGTGCCAGCGTTCGAGATGGGCACGCTGAGCTTCGACAAGGCTGTACTCTCCATTGTTGTCATAACCGTACCGTCTGGCATAGGGGTCAGGAATGTAAACTTGGCCGTTGCTAAACTTATACAATGTATCTGTGGCATCATCGATTGTTGTTTCAAGCCACCAAATTGATCCGCTCTGAACCATTGGCAGAAGTGCCCACTCACTAAACATACCAGTGAGTGACCAGGGTCCACTGTCACACAAACAAGCAAACAGAAAGGTGTTTGCTCCAGTTTTTATCGGAAAACCACCCTGTGACGCAATGATTTTAAAGGTTTCATCAGCATTGCGTTCTCCATTGATGGCTGCTCGGAGAAGCTCTTCATCATTGAGTGTTTCGTAATCGGGAGAATCTGCGGGTGCAGTGTCATCTTCAACTGTGCTTGTTTGTGCGGTGTCTGTGTCTTGAGCAGCTTGTTTGGTACTTTGGTATGCTTGATACTTGCCTTGGCACGCCGACAGTAAAATCAAGAATAGCCCCGTTATACGCTTGAGGCTGTTTTGAGGTTGACGCAATTTGTGCGCCAACCTTCTCATGCTGTTTACAATTCGACGAGCGATTGCCATAACCTATTGTGCAGCAGGCGCATCCGCAGCAGGTGCATCGGCAGCAGGCGCTTCAGCAGCAGGCGCATCCGCAGCAGGCGCTTCGGCAGCAGGCGCTTCGGCAGCAGGCGCATCCGCAGCAGGCGCATCCGCAGCAGGTGCTTCAGCAGCAGGCGCATCCGCAGCAGGTGCTTCTATCTTGGCTGCACTGAGATCAACAATTTGAGCAGCGGTTTTAATTTCTTCCACATAGCTCTGTGCTTCTTCCCGTTTGACATTTTCACGGATGTCTTCTTTGACATCCTCGAGTGCTTGGACATTTTCGGACTTTGACTTGACTTGGATGAGTGCGAAAGCACCGCCCATGTTGACTGGACCAGCGATATTGCCTGCTTCAGTATTGTCCACTTGCATTCGCAACTGGGGGGGAAGGGCTGAACTTTCCATTTTGCCCATGTCACCGCCAGTGGTTTTGGCTTGAGGGTCGATGCTTTTTTCTTTTGCAACATCTGCAAAAGCCTTTCCACCATTGATTTCCTCGAGTGCTGCATTGGCTTCTTCTTCGCTTTGGACAACAATCATAGCCAGATCCACTTCTGATTTTCTGAATTGAACCAGATGATCTTCGTACCAAGTTTTGATTTTATCATCGGTGACCCGTGTTTCGGCTTGCTTTGCAATAAGGGCTTGGACCATGGCCTCTCGCACGGCAAGTGCAATGGTCACTTTTATGTCTGGGTCCGTGTGGACATTGGCTTTTATGGCTTCTTGGTAGAGTGCTTCAGTGAGAGAAAGTTGCTCTTTGATGCGATCCATACCGCCTTGGGCTAGGAACTCTTCCTTTTGTCCAGCAGGAAATTGGGCTAATATGGCATCCACGGTGGCTTGGGTCACATTGACGCCGTTTACAGTCATGATTGCTGCACCGGTTGATGGAAGTTCGCCAGGTACGGCAGATGTGCCAGTTTGGGGTTGGCAGGCGACAAGAAATGCGAAGGAGAGTAGACGAAACATGTTCAAATATCCTTTAATAAGTGAGTTGAATGGGCCATCTATTAGTCTGTTTTTTGGGTTTAGTCAATCAAATTGGGCGTACTTTGCCACTGTGTTAATGAAGTTCCATGCAACTCGACTTCCAAGACCACCGCCGCAAACTGCATGCCAATCGCTATGTTTATGCCGTTGTTTCTCGACGAGCGGGTGGTTTATCAATAGGCATCAATCTTAATCCTGATAAAGTGTGCAACTTTGATTGTCCGTATTGTCAAGTGGATCGAAGCCAAAAATCCAGTGCCCTTCCAGTTGATGTTGAGCGACTGACCGAGGAGCTAGAGCGTTTGCTGACTTGGGTACATGAGGGGGTTCTTTGGTCCATTCCACCGTTCGATACGGCCAAAGAGTCTCATCGTCGAGTGGCAGACATCTCTTTTGCGGGAGATGGAGAACCGACAAGTGCGAAAGCCTTTGCAACCGTTATCAAAAATGTGGCACAACTTCAACGACTGTTTGGACTAGAGCATATTAAGTTGCAAGTATTGACCAATGCGACCTTATTTAATCGACCAAAGGTCCAGCAAGGGCTTACGACATTATGGGAAAATGGCGGTGAGGTCTGGGCCAAGCTTGACGCCGGCACCGAGAAGTGGTTTCAACTCATTGATGGCACCAATCTTCCATTTGCGCTTATTCTTCGCAACATTCAGTGGGCCGCTCGACAAGGAGCACTTGTTCTTCAGTGCATGTTCCATCGTTGGGAAGGCAATGCGCCGAGTTCAGAAGAAATCAGCGCATGGTGTCAACGGTTGGCCGAAATATATGAATCTGGAGGACGAATTCGCCTTATTCAAGTCTACTCTGTGGCTCGACGGCCTGCCGACCCACGGGTGACGATGCTCGAAGAAGAGTCCCTCATTAATATAGCCAATCAAGCCCGTCGCATTGTGGATCAGTATCATCAAGATACCCTTGTCAAACATTATCCAGGGTTGCCCGTTTGAACGGTTCTTTCCCATAATTTCACCATCCATTCTGCAATGGCAATGGGATCATTCCTAAGTGCTGCAACGCCCTCAACGGAATCCCCGACTTGTGCGACAATTCCGTTAGGCAGGTACCATTCTTTGTCCAGACCATTTGGTGCGTATAGCAGTTTGGGAATGGGTGCATTGCGAAAGGACTCTACGATCACTGCACTCACATCGCCAACCGATAACAATTGGCGGAGAGCCTCTTCAAAAGGCATATTTGCAGGAACGCACAGACTTGAAAGTGCGCCTGCTTGCATGTAACGCTTTGAGTCCTTGTGACTGCTTTCTGGTCCAATCCAATGATGATGACTGTGTTTGAGGACTGCTATTTTAAGTGGCATAAGCAGTGGAATGAGTTGTTCAATCAAGGTTGTCTTTCCACTCCCTGAAGGGCCAATTATTCCACAGCATTTGAAATTGTTATCTACCATTAAAGCGCCTCATGCAGTCCATTCCTTCTTCTTCTAGAACTTACAGTGTAAAAGCTGTTGCTAGGTAATATTCTGCACAAAAGCAAGGTGTATTTTTTCGGTAATGTTAAGCATGCGGGGTGACCCATTGGCCCGAAATAGACAGAGTGGTAAAAATCTGTACCACTGGTATCGTATTCTACGGTGTGGCTCAGTCCTTCTCTATTTTAAGGCTTGTGAAAACAGTATTGTCAGTGAGAAATTGGATCAGTATAGGGATTCCAGTTGGGTGTGAGTGGTCCCCATGTGGCCATTTTCGCAGCAATACGAGCCCGTATCTGATCGGCTTCAAGCCGTTCTTGTTTTTCAGCCTGATATTTTCGACGGCGACGAAAAACAGCCGCAAAAAAGAAGAGTGCACCCATTGTGAGCAAAACTGGGTCCGAACTGAGGGTCTGCAACCAAAGAGGAAACTGTGATAATTCACCTCGCCACTGTGCATCTAACTGCAGTGCATCATGTCCGGTAGCCGCAATGAGCGCATCATCTATGTGTGCGCCAGAAGACAATTCTCGCACCAAAATTTGAAGGGCTCTGTCACCATAATTATTGAGTAAAAAGGCCACGAGGTCAGCGGATTGAGCGTAAGCCAGTTTGGCACGAAAGGGGTTATCCGGAAATCCTCGGCTTAACTCATGTATGGACAATAAACTGTCTCCAAGTGTTCCAGCCGACAGAGTTTGAAACTTGTCGTAGGTGTATTCTTTGGCCACGAGTTGGGCCACTCCTTCCTGTAACCATTGTGGTACAGGCCGTGCCCCAAAGGCTCTTCCCAGTAAAATGTGCGCCAACTCGTGGTCCAGAACTTGTGTCAGAGGAGATGCCATTCCAGACCGTGCCCTCGGCGAGTGCAGAAAAATCCAACCCTTATGTGGCCAGGCTGTACCATCGGCCCAATCAGGTGTTCTTCCAGGTTGAAGTCGATGAAACTCATCTTCGCTCGGGGCAATGTAAATCTCCATAGAATCGCCGGCCGGAACTTGAAGCTGTTCAGCAATTTCTGGAATCCGAGCGGCGGCATGGCGGGCCAGTGCCAATGCGGTTTGTCGATCGGACGGTTCGGCATACACCGTGGTGTATAAACTGTCGATGCGTATCCAGTGGTCTGTAATTGGAGGGGGAGCTAGTCGATTTTGGGCGACCACATCAATGTCGGCTGGCTGATTCCATGAAGGGGCCGCCAGCGCTGTACTCAGTTGAAAAAAAATAAAAATTAAAATGGAGAGCATACCGTAAATATACCTTAAAAAAGAGCATCAGAAAATAATGGGAGATTGCAAATAAAAAAATGGTGAAATCGCCCCTGTTTAAGCACCCATTGTGTGAACTCAAGGGATTGGGATTGTTTTTTTATGGACAATCCGTTAAAAGGGGGGCCATGTGGTTTCCGAAGAACAAGAGATTAATACAGCTCATGGTGGCAGGATTTGTCCTCCGTGGGTTACCACTATTGATCTGGATCAACACTTGGCCATGTGTCAGGGATGAATGTACTTATCTTCGTCTTGCAGAGCGGATGTCCGCAGGTCAAGGTATGACGAGTTCTGTGGGTTGGCTTTGGGCACCAGGTTACCCAGCGCTTCTTGCGCTTTCAGACTTTCTCACGGGGTGGGGGTCGAACATTAAGATTGCTCAGTTGATTATCAGTACTCTCTTGATTGCATTTATGTTTCGAGTGGGGAAACAAATTAGTGGCGATGAGCGTGTTGGACTATGGGCTGCTGGGCTGTATGCCCTGTCACCCACGCAGATATTTTTTGCTCAGAGTCTGTGGTCAGAATGTTTTTACGGCGGATTTCTGCTTCTTGCCTTTTGGCTTTTTAATCGACTTTTAGAGTTGGATGAGGATGTCAAAAAACAACTGAAATTGGCATTTCAAATCGGTGCCTTGGTCGGTGTGTGTGTGTTATTCAGAGGGGTCGCAACCTATATGTTGCCCATCTTTGTTGTGGCAGTTGTATGGGGAAAGTACCGTAAAATTGAGTCATGGAAGCAAGCAGGCATATTATTGCTTGGGACCATTCTCGTCGTCACCCCATACAGTGTCTACATCTCCAATAAATTTAACCACCGGATTGTCTCTGATCGCACCATGGGTCAAATGATGTGGCTTGGCAATAATGACTTTGACCCAGTGACCTTCGATTGGGGCAATGGTCAATTGTCTAGGTACGAATTCAAGCAGCATACCGATGTTGGCCGTAAACCCTGTGGTTCACGAAAAGATGCTATGGACCGTGAAGATTGCCAAACCGAAAATGGGAAAGAATGGATACGCAATAATCCGGAAGCGTTTGTTCGGCGGATGCCTTTACGAGTGGCTCAACTTCTCAATCCCCATTCCTTTTTGACTCGACATTTGCGCTGGGGTTACTGGCGAGGACTTCCGCAAATGGTTGACGAGTTCTTGATTGTTTGGAATGTGCTTTGGTCACTTACAGTGCTATGGCTTGGGGTGACAGGCTTGTGTGTGTGGGGGCGCTCATCTCGTGGTCTCTTGATTGGCGGAATACTCATTTATCATGTGGCCGCCATTTCTGTTTTGGCTGGCTTGACACGGTACCGTGTTCCTTTGGAACCCTTGCTAATGCTCTATGCTGCGGGTATTTTAGCGGATCCAAAAAGCAGTTGGAATCGATTTAAAGGCGCCAAATGGCGCATGGCGGTATGGGCGGTCTGTGCTGCTGCAGGAATTCCCCTCACCTTGTATTTTCTTCCCGTTGGATGGGTATGGTGGCAACATTGGTAAATTTAATCTGGTTAATGGGTTGCTTCGGAGAGCCTGAGCTTAAGAGCGGCTCTTCTGAAAAAAACGACATTATTTTGGTAAGCATTGACACATTGCGAGCGGACCATTTGGCTGTTTATGGCTATGAGCGCCAAACGGCCCCCTTCATTGATTCTTTGGCGAAGTCGGGAACCCGTTTTGCTTGGGCCCGCTCTGCCTCTCCATGGACTTTACCGGCCCACACGACCATGCTTAGTGGTCAGTTGCCTGCGCAACATAAAGTTGTGGATGATACCGTTTCACTATCAAAGGATGTACCTGTATTACCTGAACTTCTACAGGCTTCTGGATGGAATACGGGTGGTTTTGTGTCTACATTGTATGTCTCACGCGTTTTTGGGTTTCAGCGGGGGTTTGATCAGTTTGAAGATTTTGATCTTCATACAGAAAAGCGCAATCTTGCGGGCGAAGTCGTTGCTGAAGATGTCATTGATGAAGCACTTGATTGGTGGGCTGAACAACCAGCAGGTGAAGCTGCATTTCTCTTTTTGCACTTTTATGATGTCCACTATGCTTACGACCCTCCAGCCCCCTACTCTACTGCATTTGACCGTGCACCAGAAAGCGATGATCCCCGCTACAAAAACTACTTTCATTTCAAGAAAAAGCCTCTGACTGATGCGCAGTTTGAACATCAGATCGCTCAATATGACGAGGCCCTTCTTTATGTCGATGCACAGTTGAGACGGCTTCAAGATGCCGCTGAGAAAGCAGGTCGAAATGTTCAGTGGATCATTACATCAGACCATGGTGAAGAGTTTGGTGAGCGCGGCTCTTGGGGGCATGCCCATACGCTGTATGCAGAACAGCTTCATATTCCGCTCATCTTTTCAGGGGATAAGATTCCAACGGCTACCGTAGAGTCTGCATGGGCTTCCAATCACGACATCGCACCGACAATCGCAGGTCTTGCCGGCGTAAAAGGTTTATTTTCTGATGGACTTGATCTGATGCAGTATACGGCCAATCCACTTCCTGATCGCCAATTGCTTGGTGAAACCACTCGTTTCAAAACCAATCGTTTGTCGTTGACAGAGGGAGAATACCGATTGGAGTGGGACCTGAAGAAGAACAAAGTAGAATTGTTTCGTCCGATTGATGATCCCAAAGAAGAAAATGATCTGTCTAGATTGGAACCAGAGGCTCTTAAAATTATGAAGCAGCATGCAGAAGACGCTCTCGGTGAGACTTGGACTGTTTCACAGAATGGTTGGATTGAGCTTGATGGTGCGGTCATGCTTAAGGATGGAAGAAAGACCAAGAAGGTCAATGTCAATGCAGGAGATCGCTTTGTGGTATTGCCTTATGACAGCACCATAAACTTCGGTCAAAGCGGTCAGAAACCATTAGGGCCTTTTCAGACCATTGGGGGGGCGGCACCCAAATCGGATGCACCGATTGAGCGACTTGTGTCTGAACTTGCCAATGAGGTCGAACTCGATGAGAAAACCCGCCAAATGCTAGAAACATTAGGCTATATGCAAAAAGAAGATGAATGAATTGGTCCTCTGCGATATACAGAAACAACAGTTGAATTTTTGCTCTTTGGTTCAAAAATTCTAATGTCTTAAGGAGAAAGCGATGAGCATTGAATTAGTAGAAGACGAGCCCAAAGCACGCATACGCGTCATTGGGGTTGGTGGTGGCGGCGGAAATGCGGTCAACAATATGATTGCAAGCAACATGACAGGCGTTGAGTTTGTTGTTGTCAACACTGATGCACAAGATTTAAACCGTTCACTGGCGAGTCAACGCATACAACTTGGGACCAAGATCACCAAAGGTTTGGGTGCTGGAGCAAAGCCAGAAGTTGGCCGTGAGGCAGCCCGTGAAGATCATGATAAACTTGTTGAGCTTGTGCAAGGCTGTGACATGGTCTTTATCGCCGCTGGAATGGGTGGTGGAACCGGTACTGGCGCCGCACCTGTGATCGCAGAAATCTCTAAGGAAGTAGGCGCTTTGACTGTTGCCGTTGTGACCCGCCCCTTCAATTTTGAAGGTGCACGCCGTCGAAAACAAGCGGAAAGAGGTATTGAAGAACTCCGCCACGCTGTGGATACGCTGATTACCATTCCAAATCAGCGTCTGATCGCTATGGCAGGTGAAAATACCACTTTTTCTGAAGCTTTTGAAATGGCTGACCGTGTTCTGTATCAAGCTGTTAAAGGGGTGAGCGACTTAATTAACAACAGAGGTATGGTTAATGTAGACTTTGCAGATGTCTGCACCATCATGTCAAGTAAGGGTATCGCACTTATGGGTGTTGGACTGGGCTCAGGCGATAATCGAATGATCGATGCTGCCCAGCGAGCCATAAACTCCCCTCTTCTTGATGATGTTTCCATAGCGGGTGCAACGAGCGTCTTGATAAATGTGACTGGTTCATCAAATATCGGTCTACGAGAAGTGTCTGATGCCATGGCGATGATTTCGGAAGAGGCCCATGAAGATGTGAATACCATCTGGGGGATGGTACTTGACGAAAGCATGGGCGATGAGGTTCGGGTCACTGTAATTGCAACAGGTTTCGAAGAAGGTGCGCAGAACTTGGGAAACGCCTATAGTGCTCCAAGTCAATCAGCGAGCTTCTCCGGCAACTATTCAAGTGGCAATGCACAAAGCGCTCGAATGAGAATGAGTCCTCAAGGTGGTGGTTTGAGCCGTCCAGCTCCAGAAGCACCGCGCATACAGCGTCCCAATCCTGGTCTCAGTAAGCCACCACAACGGACTTTGCCCACTCAATCTCAGCCCACAAAAAGGTCAACCAACCCAGCATCGCAACGCAATGCCGGTGGACAAGGTCAGCGTTCTGCTGGAACCATTCCCAGTCGAAACTCCGACGGCATACAAAGCAACCCTTCTGCATCAGAAACCCGTGGTTCCGATGCTCGTCGGCGTTCTAAGTTGCCAAATGTAGAAATACCCGACTTTTTTGGCGATAATTAATCTTTTGTCAACATGAAATCCAAAACCAGCCGTTTGGCTGGTTTTTTGCTTTTTACCGACTTATCTTCGCTCTAATATACCCGTCAAGCATCCCAATGCACCGCCGGCATTTCGGTATTCACTGATGTCCAATAAATCAGTTTTAACGCCATTTTTATTCAAAATTGACGCTGTATTTGGACAATCATGAGGCATCACCACATGGTCAGGACCCATACACACCCAATTCATGGCACGTTTAGCAGTCATTTCTGGGTGGTTTGGAAGTTCTATGGGTTCAATATTCCCGTTTTGAAGGGCCTCAATGACCCAATTTGGCGTTTTTCCTTTCCAAATGGCAGCCCGTGTAGGTGAAACAAAATTAATCACGCCCAAGAGGTGTTGGATGTCATCAGGAAGAGATCCAGAGACTAAATTTTTTCCAAAGTCCCCTATTCCACGGGACAGTTCGCCGATTAAGGCCTTTTTCCAGCTTGAATTTGTCCGATTGCCTTCACCAAGCAATATGGTTTGGTGGTTCAACCACAGAGCATCAGCTCCTTCAAATAATTCAATGCCTCGAGGCATGCCCAATTGGGGAATATCATTTTGGGCCAAAAAGCGCTGAATGATCTTTTCTTCTCCAGCTCTTTGCCAACTTGCTGGTCGGGCTAAGAAGACGCCTTCTGGGGTGCTCCAAAATAGGTCTCTCATAAATATCCAGTTCGGGGTTTTTGCTTCCGCTGAAGGGATGCGATGAACCACGACGGATTCTGACTCAAAGTAGTCTGCGATGGTTTGCGCTTGTAATTGAAGGCGAGGGAGGTTGATTGGTCGAAGCATTAGCCATTGGTTTGGTGGTTCAACCACATTCATTTCGGTTCCTGGCTCAGCCAGTACAACTTGCCTCAATGGATCACCTTCACACTTTACTCCACAATGTGCCCAGATTTTACCTAGCTCTTGACGAAACAGTATGTTACGCCTACTAAATCCGTCGCCACCAAAAGTAGATGGTCGGTTGGTTTTGGTATTTTTACCCATGCTTTAGCTGCCTCCAAACATCCTGAATTTCGTTGCGTTCCAGTTGGGGTTGTATCAACGCAGCTCTTGAAAACCAACGGCTGCGTCTTGGACGCTGTGTTGCCATAATGGGTGGTAAGT
>JAYYJC010000383.1:0-17206 GCA_036146655.1 Myxococcota bacterium
CTTCCAGCACTTTGTGACGAAGGTGTTCGTCTGCATCGATATCCAACCAGTTAAGCAGTCGGTTGATTTCATTTCTACTGTTTGGCCCGAGTAGGTTTTCAAACCAAATGCCGAGCGGTTTACCATCGCCAGTGTCGCTTTTAAGGATGTGTTTGTGTGATGACAACCACTGAAAGGCACAGATTTCTACTAGAAGATTTTTTTCGACCTCTTTACAACCGGGTGGTAAATCATATTTCCAGTATCCGGAAACTGGTTGTGGACCATGTTCTTCACAAGTCTTGGGTTGGCAGCTTGGAATGCGATGCGCATGAAAGCCTCTTGGGTATCGCCATCCATCATAAAGTCCGTTGATGGCTGCGGCAGGTTCTCTCTTTAGATGGATGATTCTGAGTTTTTGATTTGAAAAAAAAGCCCTAAGGAAAGGAATTCTATAAGCATTTGAAGGTGTTTTGATGACCAATGGTTTTGAGCGAAGATCTTTGATGCTGGGTCTCTTCCAAGGGGTAATCAAAACCAGTGGAGGTTCCTCTATTAAGCTTGGAATCTCGCCAAGCTGACTTGGATCCCAGCCCCACTCAAATAGGGAATCATCCGCAATGTCATACCAATGCGGTCGAATATGAGTCAATCCCATGTTCTGAAGTTGTCGAATGAGTGCCAAGTGAAACCGTTCTGGACAGAGGCCAATTTGTGACTTGAAACTTGGCCAACGGCCGAGAACTGTTTTGACTGCCGTATTGATTGTGTTGTTGTCTAGGCTTTTTTCAGGCCATTGCAGTTGTAGTCTGCGGTGCAGTTGGTTTGGAAATTGATTCCATGCCTGTGAGGTGGTTGACATGTTGCCAATTTCTGAACCCAGCCATGTCCACAAGGCTTCTGATTTACCGAGAAGCTCTTCTTCCCCCAAAGCATCTGAGCCTGTTCCGCTGTTTGGATAGCTTAAACCACACTTGCTTAGCCACGGATTTATTTCACCCCGCATGTGAAGCAAGGCATTGGAGTGCCTAAGATATTCGGTGAATACGCTTGAGCCACCTCTAGAACTGGATAGAACGAGAATGACCTCCTTTAATTCTCGTCGAACGGTCTCTCCCCATTCTGTGGCTTCTTCTGTAATTTCGACCGTGTTCATGTCTATGAATGTTGCATGGCAAACCAGCGTGCCGTGGCATCTCGCTTCCATCGCCGCCAATGATTTTTGTCGTGCCGCAGGGAACGCCATTCAATCTGAAGGCGCATCAAAGCTTCTTTTGATTGTATTCCAATTTTGTTTCGTCTTCCGATGGAAAGATTTTGTAAAACCGCTTGGTCAGTGACCAAGGCATAGCCAAAGTACTGCATGTTGTCTTGACAAAGTTTTTCAACGGTTGCAATGTCTTTTGGACTAAGTTCGGTGTGAAACTTTTGATGGTTGTTCTTTAAGATTGGTCGAGCGGTATTTCCCCAAGATTCGGAAAGATTTGCGGATTTCTTTGCTTCTTTTTGCTCGAAAAATCGAAGTAGGTTTTGGGTAAAATCCAGATTCAAAAAATCACAGACCTGACGAAGCACCATTTCAGAATCTACCAACAGATCCTCATACCGAAGTGTATACAGCTGAGTATCATTCAATGTGCTTTCAGCGGCTCTGCCCAAGGCTTGTTGCTCGTTCCAAAGCGTTGCACTCAGGTAGGGGTGGCAAGGGCTAAATACGGACTTTCTGGCCGACACAGCAACATCTCTTGGATCTCTTACGAGCAATATAAACTGGGCTTTGGGATATACCGAAAGTGTTTCTGTGATGTATTTTATCATGAAGGTGCTTTTGCATCCCCATCGCTTGACGCCATGTTGGCTTCGGACGCATTCGTATATGGTTGACACCAGTCCGAAGTGACTCGGTTCTAATGCCTGCTTGGCCAATGTCTCCGATGACAATGGAATTTCCCATGGGAAGATGTGCGTCTCAATTAATTTGACCATGTCTCGGCTTAGTGATCTGAGATTATCGAGTTCGCTGAGATTTCCATAATCGAGTTCGCCGAAGTATTTCATGAGGTGAGGGGGGTGTGGTATGACCACATCAGGATGTACATCTAAGATAAGCCGCAGCAGATTAGAGCCCGAACGCTCTGTCCCAATGATGAATATTGGACTTTCACAAGGTGAGATGGTGCTCATTTATGGTTCCTAGAAGATGCTGATGGGCTGTTGCTTGACCCCGAGGTAGTCTTCAGGATTGGTTCGCGTTTCGTCCATCCAAGCTCTAAGTGACTGCTCGAGTTCATAGGTAATTCTTGGCTCTGCGGAGCTAATGTTGGTTTGTTCAAGTGGGTCGTTGGCAATATTGAACAATTCTCGACCACCATCTTGGAGATCAAGCACAAGTTTGTGATTGCCACGGCGAGTCATTCGAAGGTGGGTAAAAAGCCGATAATCTGTTTCAGAGAAGACAGGTAGTGTTTGATTTTCTCCTCTAAGCAAAGGAACCAAACTTTGGCCATCGACCCCACTCGGTGGTTCAATTTGAAGCAGATCAAATAGGGTTGGAAAGATGTCTAAGCTCCGCACTGGAACTGTGATGTCATTCTTTTTGGTGTAGCCAGGGATCCGCATCATGAGTACAGTATGCAATTGTTCTTGGTACAGTGTTGCGCCATGGTCGACAGCCCCATGCTCCATAAATTCATCGCCATGATCCGACATGATGACAATTATCGAGCGATCAAAAAGCCCCAAGCTACGCAGTTGGTTTAGGAAATTTCCTACTCTTTGGTCTGCGTCTCTGACTTTGCTGGCATAAACGGACTTAAGGAAAGCGGCATCTGCTTCGGACAGCTGAGCAGTCAAGTCTGGCGGGTCTCCTGGTTTGTCAATGGCCGCCAAACTGGCTTCTCTTAAATCTGCGTTTTCTTCGATGTCACCATTTAGATCACTGCTGGATTCGGATGCCAGCGCCGACAATGCACCTTCAGAAAGAGCATACTGACCATGAACATCATACCCATGTAAGAACAAAAAGAATTGGGAGTCTCTATTTTGTTTCAGCCAATCGAGGGCTGCGGGAATGGAATAGTCAAAGCCCCCAAAGTACCGATCATCCAAATAGCGGTCAAAGTTTCGAGAAAAGCCATACTTGCCCTGGACGCCTGCTCCACCAGTAAAGCCTGCTGCAATAAATCCCTTTCGAATTAAACGATCTGGATAGGTTTCAATTCCTGGAGAAAGAGTACTTTCTACCATTTGATCTTGGCTGAGTAACTTCAGTTTGTTCGTGACACCATGGACGCTTGGCCAGCGGCCAGTCCAAACAGACATGTGTGAGGGCAGCGTCCAAGGCGCAACAGATGTGACTCCGTGAAAAACCACAGCCTCTTCCGCAAATTGGTCGAGGTTGCGAGTGAGACCACCTGAATGGCCCCCCACTCCTGTGTGATCAAATCGGAGTGCATCAAGAGAAATTAAAATGATGTTCAATTCTGAAGCACGGTCTTGAATGTCATAACGGCTGTTAGAAAGCGTCTCTGCAGACAGCAGTTCATCGGTTATTTGCTTTGTGTCAACCACATCGGTACTTGGATCTGTTCGGAGAAGTAACCATGCGACCAAGGCAAGGTTGAGGACAATCACCACTGCGATAATGGGTTTTAAAGCGTTCATGCGCCATCCTTACTCGGCCATGGCAGATACGACCAACTTAATAGTTAGACTATCGCATTTTGTGCACAAGTGCGATCCATTATTCCGTATCAACTGAGAATGAACTTACATTCTCGTCCCGTTATTAGGTATCCCGGTGTCATCTCAAATGGGTCCCCGTTTCCATGGGCGATATTCTCGGTTAAACTTAAGGTTGGTTGTGGGTGAAATCTAAGTGTTCACGGCTCTTTGAGGCTTAATGTCTTTTAAGTTCAAGGGAATGGTTGAAGATAAGTTGCGTGCGTTCTGTGGATTGCAAGACCGTTGCAGACCCCACAATCTTTTCCCAGCTTTCTTGTCGGAGTTGGTTGCGGATTGCTTTGGGCGCCTTTTGATAACTGTCTAGTAGAGAACGATAATGAGCGATTCGAATGCTGGCTTCCGAACGAATTTGTGCCGCTTGCCCATGGGCGGCTTCAATCGTTCCTTTGGCTTGGCCACGGATGTCTGGTATGCGCTTAGAAGCATACGACTGTGCCGACAGTATCATGGTGTCTTTGTCTCCTCTGGCGCTTGAAACTTCGTTGAATGCGTCGACCACTGCACTGGGTGCGCTGAGTTCTCTGAGCTCAAAGGCCACCACCTGAATCCCCATTTGTATGGCATCCAGATCGACACGGAGCTGCTGAATAATCCGTTGCTGTAGCAAGGCCCGTTTTAGAAATGTTTCTGAATCAATTTGGCTTCGGGCCATTGTGGTTGCAATGACTGCTTCAACAAGTTGTTGAAGGACCTTATCCGGCTCTGCATAGGACAACACATAGATTTGGGGGTCCTGAATGGTGTACTGCAAGACTGGCTTCAGTTCAACCAAGTTGAAATCAGCAGTGAGAAGTCGTATTTGTTCCAACTCAATCGTTCTTATTTTGGTGACTTCCAAGCGTTCTGAGTGCTCAATTGGATTGGGTAATTGTGCTGATAAACCGGGAGACACTACCCGATGAATGGCTCCGAAGCGGTAGACCACAGCGACCTCATCGGTGTCGACGATAATGACCGAACTGGCGAGCAGAAGACCAAACAAGAATATGCCAACGATGAAGGGCAATTTTTTCATTACTGTTCCTCTAAAACGGTAGAAAAAGGGCGCTCGTTGCTGTCAAATATAAATGTTCCGCCTGACTCAAATGTGGCTTCAGAGGCTTCCAAATCAATGAGCAGTTGATAGAGGTCAGGAGCTTGACTATACTGCTCGGCATAGAGTGCAGCGGCTTCTTTTTCAGCTTTTGCAATAATTTCAGCCGCATCTCGATCGGCATTGGCCTGAATCTCAACGGCATCTCTGTCGGCTTTGGCTCTTATCTTTAATGCCTCTTCTTCACCTTCAGAACGATATTTTTTTGCAATCCGTGAGCGTTCAGCTCTCATCCGTTCATAAATGGACTGTTCATTTTGAATGGGGAGGCCAATGTGCCTTAAACGAACCAGTTCAACATTGATCCCGTACTGTTCGACCTCTTGATTGATCTTCGAGACGATGTCTTCTGGTAAGATTCGATCTGCAGCGCCTTCGGTGTTCAGAATATCGCTAAAGGACACTTCCCCGATGGCAGCCGCAATTCTCGAAATGACGACATCTCCAAGTGGCGCTTGGACGGCCTCCAATTCTCTCAGGCTTTCTAGAAAACGTTTGGGGTCACTTACTTTCCACAAGACAAAGGGTGTGAGAACCACATTTTTGGTGTCGCTTGTATATGCTTCGGTTGGTTCAAGTACCAGCAGTTGGGTGCGTCTATCGTAGCGTTTAAGGACATGAAAAGGCCATGGTGCTTTGAGATGCAGTCCGGGGTCAATAACGGTTTGAACGGTTTCTCCAAAGAAGTTGACCACTCCTAAACTTCGAGCATCGAGCGTAAAAATAGCCGTACTCATCCAAACAATGATGGTACCAATGATGGCGATGGTTTTGAGATTCATTGGGCTTGCTCCTCTACTGGGGGCGTTTCATTTGGTGTCAACCAAAGTTTAATCGATGGGGCTTTGATGACTGGTTGACGCAGATGATGGCTTAGGTGTTCCATAGACAAGCGATCATAAGTGAGTTCGGGTGCTTTTTGACCGCCTTCAAGGTATGCTTGGAATATGGCAGACTTTGCTTCTGACTGTCTTCGGATTTGGAGGGCTTTGGCCTCCATGCGATAATGCGTTGCACTGGCTTCTCCAAGGGCGATTGGAATGGCCGATGCAGCATAGGCTTCTGCTTTGTTTATGATGGCCGCTTGCTCTTCTGAAGCTGAGATGACATCCAGAAAGGCGTCTTGGACTGAGAGCGGGACCCCGATGCTTTGTATGTGAGTGGATTTGATGTCGACTCCAAGTTCAAGGGATCTGGCGCTGTTTTGAACATCCGACCGTATTTGTTCTGCGAGTGCTGGTTTACCCGATGTGAGGAGGATTTCTTGCGGTGTCTGTCGCAGAGCCCGAACCAAAGCTGTTTGAGCTTCTGCAGCCAGGAAGGCATCTATTTGTGCGATACCATAGGCAAATTGGGTCGCATCATGGATTTGGTATTGAAGGCTGGCCTCTGCGGTAACCATCGATTGATCACCACAAAGCAGCGGTTTTTGATGGGTTGAAAAATCGACATGCCTAAGGCCCATCACATCAATGGAATGTACGGTTTCGATTGGTGGCGGAAAGCGCAGGTGAAGACCTGCTGTTAGGCGCTCATTTTGAGCTTCACCCAGCGTTTCTACAACACCTTCGTGGCCTGATGGAATGCTGTGTAATCCACCGAAAGCGAAGCAAATAACAAGTGTTGCGACCCAATAAGTCGGCTTGAGCTGTGCGGTGATGTTTGTGTCTAATTGACTCGAATGATTTCTGGCTTCTTGTATGGTGACCAATGCAATCACAGCAATACCCAGCAGTGCCAGTATTTGGAAAATCAATGCTGCGCTGTGCTCAAAATAAGTCAAACATTGTGTGGCCACTATGGCTGTTGCGATGTGTGGAAGAAGCCCAAGCTGTGATTGGTTTGTACTTTCACGGCTGGCAAACCATTGGTCAACCCAAACAGACAACACCACGGCCAGTGTTAATGGTCCTGATCCGATGCTTTCGGTTTGAGTACCGACCATAAATAAGCCAATAAGTCCAACCGCACTCAATCCGCTGACCAGTATTCTTTGGGTGCCTTTGAATCTGCCTTCGAGCAGTTGGTTGAGGGGCGAGTGACCCAGTTTTAGTAAGACAATAAAGGCCAACCAAGCCAGTAGACTTCCAAAACCAAAGATCAAAAGCATGGCACCGACATTGAGCATAAACAGCCAAAAAAGGGCCCGTTGGTTCCGAAAAGTGTCTTGAGTGTCGTCGAGTTCTGAGGTTGTATCTGGGACCGATTCGTTTGCAAAAAATGGGTAGAGAACACCCAAAGCAACGAGAACGCCTCCTAACCAACCTGCTGGGGCAAGGCTTTCGCCATACCAAAATGCACCCAATAAGGTTGCGAACAGGACCTCTGTCATTGACAATACCGATGCCAAACCTGCGGTGATCTGTTTCATTCCTCGGTTGAGCAGGTAAAACGGGATGTTGGTGCACACAATGGCCAGTCCCAGTGTCCATGCCAGTGCCGACCATGAAATGGAAAGCTGGCCCATCACCAGAGCAATTGCCGTCAGACCGATTGCACCCACGGACCATGCAAGAAAAAGTGTGCTCAAAATCGGCAGTTCGGCTATTCTGGTCTTTTTGGTCCAGACCAATACACCTGCGTAGCCCACAGCAGAGGCCACTGCCAGAAAGTCGCCTATCAGAAAACGCGGGTTGCTCAGATGGCTCGCATTAAATGCGGATACACCACTAATGAGTGCAATCCCCCCCAATGCAATCAATGCACCTGTAATGGCCTTTTCATCCGTGTCTTCGTCAAGCACTTTCTTGGCAAGTGGAAAGGCAATAATGGGGGCGAGGTTGTGAAAGAAGATGGTATTGGCCACCGTTGTCAATGCATAGCCGCCAACAAAAGTAGCAGAAGCCAATGCCAAGAAGAGACCATATGGTATGCCAATTTGAAATTGAGTTTTACTGGGCCGTAGGACCTTGTCGGGACCTTCTACAATCAATGCCCACACCCCAAAAACCGCCGCAACCAGTATGGCCCGCCAAGTGGCAATGGTGACGATGGGGGCATTGGCCTCCCGAGTGAAGAGGGCCATTAACCCAAAGCCAAACATGGCGAGCACGATAAAACGAGTGGCACGGTTGATTTGCATGCAAAGATTTTATCGCAATTGGTGTTAGATGTAAGCAAGATGTTAGACAATCCATGTGAATTGCCAGAAAAATTCACACCTGTACGACGAGGCACGCATGAGCTACACCGAAAAACACATCGCCATTCTGAGTGGAAGAGATGCCGTGAGACGGCGTCCAGGTATGTACATTGGCTCAACCGATCGGCGTGGGCTACATCATTTGGTCTTTGAGCTAATTGACAATGCAGTCGATGAGCGCCTAGCTGGATACGGAGATCACATTCACATTCAACTCTTTGAAGACGGTGCTTGCTCTGTTTCCGACAATGGTCGAGGGATCCCTGTCCAGGTCATCCCTGAAGATGGCCGAAGTGCCTGTGAAGTTGTCTTGACGACACTGCATGCGGGTTCGAAGTTTGGAAATGGTGCATACAAGGTTTCAGGTGGGCTTCATGGTGTGGGTTTGAGTTGCGTCAATGCGTTGTCTGAGTGGTTGCAAGTTGACATCCAACGCGATGGATTCAGTCATCAGCAGCGATTTAGCCGTGGACTGCCAGACGGTCCACTTGAACGGATTGGAGAGAGCCAAGCCGTGGGTACGGCCATTAAATTTCTTCCTGACGCTCGAATATTTAGACAAGAGTTGGACTTTGACCCTGAGGTTATTTGCTGGCGTGCCGAAGAACTGGCATATCTTAATCCTGGACTGCGCATATCGGTGATGACCCCCGATCACACATGGCATACCTATTGTTTTGATAATGGCATTTCTGATTTTGTACACAAGCTTTCCAAAGGGCGGCGCCCGATTCATGAAGATGTGATTGTCTTGGATGGACAGGCGGGTGAACTTCAAGTTCGTTTGGGGCTTCGCTGGACGGCACTTTACGACGAGGAAGTGTTGACCTATGTCAACGCCATTCGGACACATGATGGCGGTGTACACCTGATGGCTCTACATGAAGGGGTTTTTGAAGTTATCCGTGGGTGTTCTGTCAATTCAGGAGTTGAACCAGAGTTGCTGGCACCATCAGATATTAGAGAAGGCATGACCGCAGTCTTATCTATCCTTATTCCAGAACCTGAGTTTGAAGGACAAACCAAAAATCGCTTGACCAATCCCGAGGTGGGTGAACAAATCAAGGCCATTGTCATCGAACAACTTCAACGCCACTTTGATGACCACCCAGTCATGATGCGTCGCATCATTCAGCGGTGTACGGAAGCTGCCAAAGCCCGATTGGCGGCTGATCAAGCCGGTTCTGCTGCGCGTTATCAACTGGCCCCCGAAATCGCAACACCGGAAGTGTACCGACATCAGTTTGGTGAGCGATCTAAAAATTGGCACGACTCAGCGACATGGATCACCCATGATGAGCTTCTCTCTGCACATGGCAATATGTGTGTGATGCCGCCTGAATCGGTCTGTTTGGATGTATGCTGTGGCTCAGGGGTGGTTGGAAACGCCTTCAAAGGCAAGGTTTCAAAAATCATCGGGCTTGACATTACCCCTGAAATGGTCGAACTGGCCAAAACCCGTCTCGATGAAGTTGTTCTCGGAACAGTGTATGACATTCCGTTCCCAGATAACCATTTTGAGGTCGTCTGCAATCGAGAGGTCATGCACCTTATGCCGGACCCCATGAAGATGATGCGTGAGGTCGTTCGAGTACTTAAGCCTGGTGGTCAGTTTGTGGTGGGACAAATCCTGCCTTTCGGACCAGAAGATGCAGCTTGGATGTATCGAATTTTTAAAAAGAAACAACCCTTGCTGTATCACATGTTTCAAGATGAAGATTTTGAAAATCTATTGGTCGAATCTGGATTGGTTGACATACAAAAACAAGATCTCCGGGTGTGGGAGTCCATTGATGTTTGGATTGACACCATTGAAACTTCGGCACTGCACCGATTTGAAATCCGTAAGCTATTTCACGAAGCACCAGAGCATGTCAAGCGAATCCACCCCTTTGAGATCCAGCCATCTGGTAAGATTCAGGATTGTTGGCGTTGGGTGGTCTACTCCGCACGAAAGCCTGAGCAGTGAATTAGCGCTCTGCCACAATCCACAAGTAGCTGAAGTGGTAGGGCTGCTGAGTGTCGTTTGTGGTCATGGTTTCGGCGACGATGTCAGCACCAGCACCATCTGGAATAAAGACCGAATGGCCGAACTTGAAGCTTACTCCTTTGGCGGCTTTTAAGTTGATGAGGGCATCAATCTCGTTACCCAGATTGGTATCTGTGTTGTTCGTATTTGGAACGCCGATGACATCGAGTCTGAAGTCGTACCAAAGGCCATTGGGATTTGAAAGCCGCAGATTGTGATAATTCAGGATGACATTGACACGGTCGATCGGTCGGTAGTTTGTACCAAGGGTGATGATCTGGCTGTTGACGCCACCAATTCGATCCGCCCAGCCCCTGAACTTGTGGCGTGCGCCTAAAAAAGCTTCAAAATTATTGTCCACATCATCAGTGGCATCGCCATCTCCACTGTTGTTTTCGTAGCGGGCAAAAGTTCCCCACTTTTCGGTTTTATAGTCCGTTTGTGCAGCGACGCTCCAAGCTTCGTGCGTGACATCTGTACTGGCACGGCCAGTTTGAAAAATCCCTTGGAGTTCATAGCTGAATTCCTTTGTGGGACTGCCGATCAGCCGGAGACCTGGAGAGTAAACCATTCGATCCCGTTCTATCTCACTGGCGGTCCGATTTTGATCCAATATTATGATGAAAGGCTGTGCAACAAAAGCGTCATTAACCTTTGCTTCTCCATCAATGATGGTGACAAAGTCTCCATAGCTGTTGAGTGATTCGGGTTCAAATCCCTCGCATTCATCCAAGTCAATGGTTTCGGGATCATCTTCACAGCTCGATTGAAAAGTGCTGCCCGTGTTCCAGACCAGCAAACGGGCGTTTGCGCTTAATTTTTTTCCTTTTTGTGCGTGAAGAGTCACTCCATCAAAAGCCCGGCCATAGGGATTCCAGTTGGCTTTGGCAAAGAGAAACTCACTGTGCATTGAGACCATTTGTCGACCAGCACGCAAGAACAGTTCATCGTTGCCGAGTTCAAAGTAGCCTTCAAAAAGTCCGGCCAGTGCATCTCTGCTGACCGCTTGAGTCTGTTCTGTTCCCCACAGGCGAACATCTTGGAATGCTGCTCTCATTTTGACATTCGTCCAGGTAGAATCCACGATTAAACGAACGCTTTGGTATGTTTGAAAAAGGCTATCATTCTCTGTCGCTGGGTTGTGATCTGGGTTGGCGTACAGTTCGGGACGGAGGGCTATTCGATAACCGACATCTAAATTCCCCTCATCCTCGGCTGAAGCAATTGATGTCAATAATATGGCACTCAACATGTCGTTTTATCCTTTTAAATTATGAAAACTTGGTCTTCTCTAATATGACAGTTGATCTATGTCCAATCCGACCATTTGGGATCAATACCATCCATGTGATCGGGGATGCCCAATTCTTTAGAAAGAGCAGTACGTCCGGCCTCTCGTGCATTGTGGTAGAGGTGCTGAAGAGGGCCGTGGCGATGGGATGAGCCAATCGGGCAGCTCAATCGACTGTGGCATTGTCCATGACACCGTGTGCTGTCTTGGTGAAATTGTGCACAAATCTGAACCTTCCAGCCGGTGGGTTGAACAGCGCCAGCGGGACAGGCTGTAATACAGGGTTTTTCGATGCAGTTTTGACAGGGCGATTGGCCTTCGACGGCTTTTACATTGATTAGTTTTTCGGTGGTCAACAAAACAGCACGAAGACCAGTCCATAGACCATATTCAGGATGAATAAGCAGGCCCATGGTGCTTGAAAAACCAAGTCCTGCTGACTGAGCCAATGGCCTAAAGTCTACAAAGGCCTCTGGCTCGGCGGCACAGCGAATCCATCTGCGAGAGGGTGGTGGAGTGGGATCCACAGTCTGAATGCATCTGTGCACAAAATCATCGAATGGATGCTGCGAATGGCTCAAATGCTCAGGATTGACTCTTAAATCATCGATGAATCGGTCCCAGAGTGTTGTGCCGCCATTCCCAAAGACAACAGCAGACTGACACTCAGGAAGCAGCGCTCGGTGTGGCTGTCCATCTGTGATTCCCACAATATTGAGCCCCATAGATTCGAGGTGTATCAAAATTTCTTGAAGCCAGTTTGGGATCATAGCCGTTGCTTTTGGGTTAAAGATGGGATGATTTATTCTATCAAATTAGGGGGCATCAAAAAAAGATGGGACTTTTTGATGGGCCATTTTTCTTTTTTTGGATTTTTGCTGGCGTGATTACTTTGGCATATCATGCGTATTTCTTCTGGCGTTCAGTGATCAAAGTGGATCGTCTGCCACCTGAGCTTCCCGTAGATTTACCCGAAAATATTTTGCGCTTTCCAGACCCCAGAGAACACGATACAGATGGTGCATGTCCCAAACCCGAGGAGTAAGTTGCATGCGTACTGAAGATGTCAAAGCCCACTTTACCGCCCGAGCAGCCAAGTACGATGACTCAAGCCATTGGTGTACAGATCCCGCATTGGCTAAGCGAGTCCTTGGGTTATTGCATCCAACCAAAGACATGCGTGTCTTGGATGTGGCGTGTGGGACAGGCCTTGTGTCTCAGTGGTTTTATGGAAAAGTCGCTCATGTCCTCGGTGTTGACATCACCCCTGCCATGTTTGAACAGGCCAAAGGTCGGCTTGATTCTTTTATTGTGGGGCCAGGAGAATCTTTGCCTGTCGATGATGACCTATTCGACATTGTGATCTGTCGTCAAGGCACTCAATTTATGGACGATGCAGCTGCCATTAAAGAAATGGCGCGGGCATGTAAAGTCGGTGGTTTAGTGTGTGTCATTAATCTTTGCGCATATGGTGAGGATGACAAAGAGGAGTACTTTGAAGTGCTTCGTCAGCGCAACCCTGTCCGTAAAAACTTTTACCTTAGAACCGATTTAAAGCGCTTAATGATGGCTGCTGGTTTGTCAGATGTAGTGGTGCATGACCACATTTCGAATGAAGATGTTGATGCGTGGTCTGACAATGGCGCCATTCCTGAAAGTCGCCGTGAGGCCATTCGTGAAGTGTATCGCAATGGTTCTGATGATTTTATGACACTTCATGCTGTCGCTCAAGCACAGGATGGACGGTTTACGGACGCCATGCTCTTCGGAATTGCCATTGGGCTTAAGCAATAAGTCTTTTTTTGGCTTGGATAACGGTGTTGTGGTCTGCGCCGTTAGTTTAGAGCAGAATGAGAGTTAAGAGCTTGAAGTCTGATTTCATGCATTCTTTGTCATCGTCCTAAAAATTGAATTCTTGGCAACCATTCATTCAATTTTAAGTGACTTTAGATGTCTATATTAGGCCGTTGTTCAGTACTTGGTTAGCTTCTCTAAAAATTGGTGATCAATGCTCTTTCTCTTACATTTTGCATGTATGCGCAATCAACTTCCTGTCACCGTCCATTCTTCCACTTCAGATTCGACACACTTTAGTGCTGATCATCAGGTGGAACAATGGCTGTTGGAGCCAAAGCCATCTTCCATCAACGCTGACCGTGAAGCGAATCTATTGGATTTGGCTGCTTGGATTCAAGAGCGCATCACGGCTGGTCTTTCAGCGGATTTGATCTTTGTGTGCACCCACAACTCTCGCCGAAGCCACATCAGTCAATTGTGGACACAAGCTGCTGCAGCTCATCTGGAACTTGGCACTGTGATGACTTATTCTGGCGGAACTGAGGCAACGGCTTTTAATCCACGGGCCATAAAAGCACTTCAAAGCCATGGTTTTGTGATTGAAGCAAGCGATTTGGTGCTTGGTGAGCAAAACACGGTTTACAATACAGTCTTTAGCAGTGAAGCAAAATCCATTCAAAGCTTTTCTAAACGCTACGACCACGAAGCCAATCCAAGTGCTGATTTTGCGGCTGTCATGGTTTGTGGTACTGCAGATCGAAGTTGTCCTGTGGTCAAAGGGGCTGAAACACGCATTTCTATTCCGTATATTGATCCCAAATTGTCAGATGGAACCCCTCAAGAAGAAGCCATCTATTTGGCGAAAAGTGAAGAAATTGGTCGAGAAATGGTCTGGATGCTGAAGCAAGTTAGTCTCGAAAGGTAAGTCCCTAAACCCGCTATCGTTCAATTTTGCTTCCCATCGGCGCACATAGACACAGGACTGCACATCTTGTCAATGCTTTGGTGGTGCGCTTACCGTCGGTCTAGTCCGTTTTGATCGTGTTGAAATGGCCTCTTACCCATAGAAATGCAATCAGGAGTATGGGTAAAATCCATCCACTTAATCCAGTCATCCCCGCCCACCTTGGATCAAAGGAGGCCCCTTCTGCCTGAAACAACACAATCGCAGCAGCAGAACCATTTATGGCACCATGGCCCAACGCTGCTGGCCATACAGAGCGAGATTGCCAGCTCGACCAGTTGATCAGCGTGCCTATTACCATGCAAAATCCAGCCATAAACAGCAGGCCTTGTACTGGGGTATTGGGGTAATTGTGTCCCAAAAGAAGCAGTGGGGTGTGCCAAAAACTCCAGATTAAGCAGAGCAGCACGTTGGCTTTCCAAAATCCGAGGTGGCGCAACCGGGGGAGCAGAAAAGCTCTCCATCCCAGTTCTTCCCCGAGAACAACTGGTAAGTTGATCAAAGCGCCAGTAAATGACATAGCCAGTTGTATGGTCACCAGTGTTTTAACAGAGATGGCTTCAAACGGGTCAGGTACTGTGTCACCCAGTTTTGACACTTGGTCACGCACCATGGCTTCAAATCCTGAAAAGGTCAAATCAAGCTCAAATAAGCCCAATGCGCTGGCCACAAAGGGAGTGGCAATTGCGAAAACGGGCCATGAGAAAATGTGAAATACGCTATGTGACAGCCATTTGGTGCCCAGTCGAACCTCAAAATAATCACTGAAGCGCACGGTTGTGTTGCGCCGTGCTACGAAGAACAGTCCAAGAGCTGTCAGTGCTGGAGACCACATGTAGAGTATCACCAACAACGATGCACCTGTGGTTCGCAAGCCATTGCCAGAAATCCACAATGGGATGGTGATTAGCCACCCAAGAGCCATTGCCAGAAAGCAGAACAATGTGATTTCTTTTGTGTTTTCATTTGTGCTTAATTGTGTCATTAGAATAATGTGGGTTGTAGCTGATTTTGTGTGGCAAAGGGACCTTTTACACGGTTTGTTGAGTGATGCTGCCAAAACAGCGACGCTCATTTCACACGGTGTCGCAAGGGGTGTACCGATATGCAAGGTAGTGGCGAACCCATTGAACGGTCAGCATGAATTGGAGACTCCTGAGTGACAATAATTCAAGGTAAGGGGACTGGCGTATGACTTGTATCAAAACAAACTTGTCGCCCCGTTCAATTCTACCAATTGGCTGATATCGTTTTCAACATCAATTCATTCGATTGCTGAATTTAAATGTCTTTCTTTTCAATGACCCGTTGAGCCGTTCGAAAACGGTTACCCATCGTGATTTCCCGTGTTTAAATTAATGCTGATCGTTGTCTTTACTCCTCCATGATTTCATCCATCTTGCCCTTGTGAATGGCAACCACTCTCGGGGCATGGAATTGAACTCGAAAACCAAGTGCTTTAGACAACCAACGAAATGTGTCTTGATGATAAAAACCAACATGGCTGTGTTCTCGAATATAGTGCCAATTTAGGAAGTCTGAGCCGTTATCGTGGTTGTTGCTCCACTCGGTCATAACCAGTGCAACCCCTCTCGTTGAAAGCAGTTCAACCATGTATGACCAGTCGTTCATCGGTTGGTGAAAGTGTTCGACCACCTCTGTGCAAATGAGCAGATCGACGCTGCCTTTATCAGGAAGTTCAAACGGGCCGAAAATAGGATCGTAATTGTTCACTTGCCAGCCCGATTCCGCAAGAATGGCCGCAATTGCACGTCCCGATCCGGCACCAAAATCAACGATGCGAATGTCATCATTCGATTGTGATTGAAGCCATTTAAGTGCGAGGTTTGTGACTGGGGAAAGGAACCGTCTGTAGCCTTTTTGTTCAGGATGGTTGTCGTGAAGGAGGTATTCCTTCCTTTCCTCTTCTCGGCTTGGGAGGTGTTCAAATTTTACTTGAATGAAATGGCACCTTGGACACCGTTCGTACCACCGTTCTTTTCGTTTGACGAACAAGTCAACAGAATGTCCACACAGTCGGCAGGATATGATTGGTGGTGGCATGTGTTGATCCGTTGCTGAGGTTTGCCTTTCTGAAAATAGGTGTAAGGATTTGCCGTTATTGACGACAATTCACCTGTCGCATGGCACATCTGTTATTTCATGGTTCTGGTGTCAGCTTCATGAATCCAAAATTGTTTGGCTCCATTTCACCCGTCGAATCTGTGTCGTTGAAGAGAATATACCCTCCATCTTTTGTCAGTCCGATGTATTCGGCTGCGTTGTTGCCGTTGTCAGGACCATCATCGTAGATTGCTTCCCACTCTAAGGCCCCATTGAGATCTGTTTTAATGACATAGGCCTTCCATTCATCGGACGAACCCGTTGGGTGTGTATTTTCTGAATAATCGTATTCATCTCCGCTCCCACCAGCCATGACATAGCCACCGTCAGGTGTTTGGCGTATTCCATAGCATTCGTCGTGAATAAACGCTGAGTCATAGCCTCTTGGGTTGCCAAATGTGTGTGCCCACTGGAGGTTACCCTGTGAATCTGTGCGTATCATTAGGCAATCCCAGTTGGCATTTCCATAGCCTGTGGTATGCCCTCCAAGGACATAGCCACCGTCGGTGGTTTGATCAAAGTCAAATGCCTGACTCATGCCGTTGCTGGGGTAGCTTTGTTTCCATTCTTGTTGACCTTCAGATGATATTTTGACCAAAATGGGGGCATGTATGTCCTCGCCGTTTTCAAAAATCCATCCAGTCGACAAGACCATAAAGCCACCATCTTCTGTCAAGCGCAGTTTTGTACCTTGTGTGATGTCCAATGCGGAGTCCCAAATGACATTTCCTTCGGAGTCCGTTTTCATGATAAAGCCTTCGCCCTCATCTACAATAAATTGATACCCACCTTCAAGGGCTTTGCGATATCCTGTGACCACGATGTCACCATTGTCTAGAAGTTGAATTCCGCGGACAGAACCGTAGCCGGCATGTGGATAGGTTTGTGTCCAAATCCGCTCTCCGGATGCGTTCATTCCAATCAATGCCGGCTGCATTTTGTCATCAACGGCCAGTCCAAGCCCTGCGATAAAACCGCCATCCTCTGTTTCGACAATGGCAATTCCGGTTTCTCGAACCCCTTCAGTTCCAAATCTTTCTTGC
>JAYYJC010000384.1:0-2166 GCA_036146655.1 Myxococcota bacterium
CTGGTTGATACCGTTATTTATTTTGAAGGTGAAGGCACCACACAACTAAGAGCCCTAAGGGCTGTCAAAAATAGATTTGGTTCAACTGGTGAACTTGGATTTTTTGAAATGGTTGAAAAAGGATTGATTGAAGTCCCTGACGCATCTGCAAGACTATTATCAGAAAGGGTTCAGGGAGCCACGGGTACGACCGTTATGGCAGCAATGGAGGGGTCAAGACCTGTCCTTGCAGAAGTTCAAGCATTGGTTGGCCACCCAACACCTGCGACACCTTCCAGAACCGTTCTTGGGATGGACAGAGCACGAATGCAAATGCTCATTGCTGTGCTGCAAAAATCCGGATTTAAACTTCATGACAGGGATGTTTACATCTCTGCTGCTGGCGGACTGCGAGTTACGGAACCGGCAGCAGATTTGGCCATCGCAGCGGCAATCGCATCATCCATTCGAGAAATCCCAATCCCACACCGAACATTGTTGTTCGGAGAAATTGGTCTGGTAGGCGAAATCAGAGCCGTATCTCACCCTGCTCAGCGATTGCATGAAGCCCAGAGACATGGGTTTACACGGGTGATCGTTCCAAAGTCTGCTAAGGTACATGCGCCTGACGGATTAGAGGTTGTTGCCGTTCGCACACTGAAACAAGCGTTGGGGCAGCTTTTTTCTGGTGAATAGTTCACGGTGACCAAAGCTTTTGGGATATGGTAGAATACACAAACAGAATAGGGGCGTCTGGTTGTTTTTACTGTACATATTGAGTTGTGCGAGTGCTGATCCTGAAGTGTATACCTTTGACATTCGCAAACCCACCAGTTGGGACAGTGGCCAGAGCGATGGCAACCTCAACGAACCATCCTCCAGTGCGTCAAGTTGTGATATTCCTTACGAATCAGAATTGGCAAGTCCATTAGAACTTGATGGGCGAACAAACTGTGGTCTAGAAGTCTACTTTAACCGATGTGTGGATTGTCATGGCGTAAATGGTGAAGGCACTGCCCAAGGACAAATGCTCATTGATTACATTGACACGCAAAGCGATGAGTCCCTTTTGTTCAGCATTCAATTTGGAGAAGGCAATATGCCTCCACAAAACCTATTGCCTCAGGATGCTGCTGATGTACTTGCATACATTCGAGCAGAGTTTGGGAGCTAATTTCTAAGTTTTCGTGGAACGGTTTCAGTGTTTTCTCGAATGCGAACAATTGTACCTTGGTCACGATGTGTCTGGAAGACAACACGCCAACCCGGAAGAAGTTCAGGAGATACTGAGTCGAAAACAACCTGAGCATCATGTGGGGACAAGTTGATGCAACCGTGAGATGCAGGAAAGCCAAAGTCATCATGCCAAAATGCAGAATGAAGGGCATAGCGCGGATAATAATGCATGACCCAAGGGACTTGTTCAATGTAGTATGGATCTGACGAATTGGGTTTGGATGCCAAATCCCAAGCAGTGGCTTTGTCATATATTCGGAACAAACCAGTTGGGGTCAAGTACCCTTCTCGGGCAGAAGAAATGAGCGTAACAAAAACAAGGGATTGTCCTTGATAAATCCCCAGCATCTGTTGCTCTAGAGCAATATCAACCCAAACATCTCCAGCAGGTACCTCAGACGGACGATCGTTGCTTACCCAATGACGAACATCATCGGTGTGAATATAACCATGACGGCCTCTTCCCAAGGCGTCAGGGACCACCCACCAATCACCCACAGGCTCTTCCAATAGGTTCAGCGGTTCACGGTGATTCGCAGTCCAAAGCACAGGAGCATCTTCAGCAGCTTGCATCACAATATGAGCACCCGCTTTATTGACAGCAAATGCAGGTACTTGTCCAGCAGGAACAGGGTCAAGCGTTAAATCTCGCCCTGAGAATCGAGATGCAGGATATAAATTGACTTCGGACAATGGCGCCACTTTACCACCTGGCTTTCGTAGGAGGTAACCATCTTTGGTTTCAATAATGTCAGTAAATCGATAGTCTCTATTTTCGTTCAATCGCCACTTCGGATGGTCTCCCGCAAGATAAGCATCAACTGACTCATACAGCCAACCGCCAAATTCATCAGTACGGCGACCATGATAGACGGGCATCGAGGGAGAGACATAGACTCCCTCAAGTGCCTTCCAAGTCAGAGAAGAACGGTAATCTTCAATCTCATTCGG
>JAYYJC010000385.1:0-18083 GCA_036146655.1 Myxococcota bacterium
GAAATCACCATTACCATCACCGATGCAGATGGCAACTCAGAGAGTTTCACAGATCCTGCGGACGGCGTTCTCTATGAAGCTGACTGGTTTGGTTACGACTGTGATGACTCCGACATTACTACTCTGGAATGTCCACAAAACTAGGCAACACTTGCCTAGGGGCTATTGGCCAATGACTCTGGTCATCCGCCGTTAGCCAACAACTGACAATCCAACAACACTCAGCCGCTGTGGAAACACAGCGGCTGCTTTGCTTTTTGGGCCTCAGGACCGTGCCATCCGTATTGCCGACTTTACCCATTGACATTGAATCCATCTGAGCAAATGGACTACCCTCAGCATCCAAAAAGGGATATGAGTATTACAATCTTCACACTTGGAGCAACTCATGGAAACCTCAAAAAATGCGATTGGCACCCCGCTGAGCCCGTGTTCACTCGATCCAATGACCGGATGGTATCGAGACGGATGCTGCAACACCGATGAAAATGACCGCGGATCCCACACCGTGTGCGCACAGGTCACACAAGAATTTCTCGAGTTTCTCCAAAGCCGAGGCAATGACCTAATTACTCCAGCGCCCCACTTTAACTTTCCAGGCTTAAAACCCGGCGACCGCTGGTGTGTCTGTGCCGCAAGTTGGCTTCAAGCGTATCATCAAGGCGTGGCATGTCCCGTTAACCTGCTGTCGACACACGCCAGAGCCCTTGACATTGTGCCTCTCGACTTCTTGATGGAGTATTCCATCGCCATTAACGATTAGTGCCTCCAAGGCGGGTTTCTTCCGACTTGTGCGCACAGGTATTTAAAGTGGTGCGCACGATCCCCACAGGGCAGGTCATGAGCTATGGCGATGTGGCCAAAGCCATTGGAATGCCCCGACATGCGCGGCAAGTGGGGTATGCACTGAGCAGTCTTGAGCCACACACCACTGTCCCATGGTGGCGGGTCATTCGCACAGATGGAAGCATTGCCATGCAGGGGGACATGGTTCGGGGCCCCAAGCAAGTGGCACTTCTCAAAGCCGAGGCCGTGGTCTTTAAAGGCCAAAAAGTAGACATGCAACGCCACCGATGGTGGCCCGCGTTGTTCTAATGTGGCCCATTGTCTTTTCTAAGCTCTACTCCCTGTTGGGCTGGTTTGCACTGCCGTGGCTGTGGATGCACCCAAAGGCTCGGCGACACATGTCATCCCTTCCGGCGCCAAGTCCCGGATGCATTTGGGTGCATGGGGCCTCTGCCGGAGAACATCAAGCCGCACGGGCACTCTGTTCGGCATTGTCGAGCCCTTATTGGCGCACCTACAGCTCATGGCGAACCCCCATTCCAGATGCCTTTCCGGCGCCACTCGACCTGCCGGTTGTTCGTGATCGGTGGCTGGACCGCGCCCGACCCCAAATGCTGATCTTAGTCGAGGCTGAACTTTGGCCAGGCTGGATACAGGCCTGTCGGCAACGGAACATCCCCATAGCCGTGGTGAATGCACGGCAATCACGCAGCACAAACCGCTGGAAGCGACTTGGCTTGTGGAAATGGCTGACCCATGGCCTCACCGTTATTCCGATTGAAGACATCGGAGATTTGAAAACCGCCGCTCCAACAGTAGCTTCCCCTTTTCATGTGGACCGACCATACCTTTTGGGTGCATCCACACATCCCGCCGACGAGACAGCCTTGTTGGCAGCCTGGGAAACTTTGCCCAATCGCCCACTGCTGATTCTTGCCCCACGTCGGGTGGACCGCACCAACACCCTATTAAAACACTTATCCAAGCATTCGGTACAACTTCGAAGCCAAATGCCGTTAAAGTCAACCACTGAAATTCTCATTCTCGACACCTACGGCGAACTGGCCGGTCTGTATGCCAATGCGCAGGCCGCACTCATTGGCGGTACCTTTGATGAACAGGTTGGGGGCCATTCTCCAGCAGAAGCCATTTCAAACGGCTGTGCCTATGTCTATGGTCCACACACTTCACGGAACACGGACAGTTTTGCCCATGGAGAAGGAATCTTAGTCGAGTCCCCCGCACACCTTACAGAAGCACTGCAGCGAGCCATTTTGGCCACGGCTCAGCCGCTGAGAGCCGATCCAGAGCAGGCCGTCGCTCGGCTACCAGAAGGGCAAACCCCAACAGAACGACCAGCCCGCCCATGGCTCAAACCCTTTGCCCCACTATGGGTAAAATGGGGGAGCAGACAGCCGAGCTATTCAGCTCCACCGGACTCTGCCCCGATCCCCATTATCTCAGTTGGTGGACTGTCGGCTGGAGGCACTGGAAAAACGCCCATCTGCGCATGGCTGGCAGAACAGGCAGATGGCCTTTGGATCAGCAGCCGTGGCTATCGCCGCCCCAAAGACGGACCGGTGCTGCGAGTATTGGACGGACTTGGCGATGAGGCAGAGATGCTTAAACGTCGGGGTTTAAAAGTCATTTCCTGTCCGGATCGTTTCTTGGCGGCCCACTATGCAGCAGAACAAGGAGCCAAAGGGCTCATTATCGACGACGGCTTTCAACACCGGCGGCTCAACCGACAACTCAACATCTGCAGCATCAACATGCACTGGCCCACTTCACGCGGACAAATTCCGGTGGGCTGGGCACGGGAAGACTGGTCTGCCCACGAACGAGCGCATATACTCTGGCTACATCAATATGACTCATCATTGCCTTGCCCACCACTTAGCAATCGCCCAAAAGTTCGAAGCCAACTCATTCCAAGCCACTGGTGGCACAGAGGTCAATCGTATCCCCTGTCTCATCTTCAAGGCGCCTTTGCGGTTGCGGTTGGGATAGCCCACCCAGAAGCCTTCCTTACGGCACTTCACCAACTCAACATTGCCATCGACCACCTCTTTCAATTCCCAGATCACCACCCATTGCCTGAACTTCCGACAGGGTGCATCGTGACCGAAAAGGATGCCGCACGGCTGCCCCCAGATGCGGATGTCTGGGCCCTGTGCATGTCACTTCAGGTGGACAATCCAAACTTTGTAATCGACCAACTTGAATTATGTCTATCGCCGCTCGCATTTTAGCGTCAATCCTGTCGTGGTTCTGGTGGTGGGTAATTCCCATTCGAAAACATACGGCCATCACTGCATTTCAATCTCATTTCCCCAATGAGCCCGCAGAAAAAATGAGGGAGATGATGGCTTTGATCATCTTGCAGTACCTCTTCATTGTGATCGGAAAGCAAGCCGAAATCGAATTGGAAGATCCCCCAGATGGTGGAATATGCATCTGCGCACACGGAATGGGCTGGGACATCTCCATGTTAACCTTTGGTCCAATTTTTCCACTGACCGTTTTTTTTAAGCGGCCGAGCAATCCACTGGCCGCAAGACTGATTGAACACCTTCGACAACGGTCAACGATACAGGGCATTTACCATGGTCAGAGCATGGCAATGGCAGATGCTGCCATAGAATCGGGCCGACTGGTTTGCTTTGTGGTGGATCAACGCTATAATCGTGGTATCCAAACCCAATTTTTTGAACAACCATGCCTTTCATCTCCCGCTTTTGCTGCCCTGTATTGGCGACACAAGCCCCCTCTTTTTACAGCTTGGCCCAGCCATCGGAATGGTACCTTTGTGCTTCGATTCAAAAGACTCGAGGTTCCACCGTACCACAACCGAGAGGAGTGCTTACAGCAACTGACTCAGCTGGGGCAAAACTGGGTCGAAACCTGCATTCGCCAAGACCCCTTCCAATGGCTTTGGCTCCATCTGCGCTGGAAAATCCCTTCGGAAAAGGCCTAATACGATGACCACTGCTCTCCAAATTGCAGGCCTTGGACGGTACCTTCCACAACAAGTGGTACCAAACACACAAATTTTAGCAGAACTCGGAATTGACGCAGATTTAGAGGCGCTCTCTGGTGTATCAACCCGTCACCGTGCGTCGATTGAAAACGGCGAAACAACTGTTAAAATGGCTGCCAATGCCGCCATGGCTGCCTGTGAAGATGCACAGATCCATGCCACAGACATTGACCTCATTCTGCATTGTAGCGCCATACCTGAACAAGCCCTACCGGATACGGCTTCCTTGATTCAGGCCGAAATGAATCTCAGTCACACTGGGGTTCAGTGCCAATCAATCCACATGTCTTGTCTTGGATTTGTCGCTGCACTTGAACTGGCGTCCTTGTACATTGCGACCCAAAAAAAGCGGTGTATTTTAATCGTCTGTGCTGAACTGGCCAGTGTGGGTCTGAATCCCAATGACCCCAAAACCTACAGTTTATTTGGAGATGGAGCTGCGGCGGCCATAGTCATTCCGACCCCAGCCGAACAAAGCAGTCAGCTGATCACCAGTCATTTTGAAACCCATTCCGAACACGCAACCGCTGCCCAAATTAAAGGTGGTGGTACAAGGCGACATCCAAATACGGCGCATTGTTTGCCTGAAGACAACTACTTTTCAATGAATGGCCCACTGCTGCTCCGGGGAAGCCTGCGTCATGCACGGAGCGCCTTGCGACCCTTTTCAAACCACCTCACCAACGGCTTAGACGGCATCGATCTGTTTGTCCCCCATCAGCCAAGTAAAGTTGGGCTCCAGGCCATGGAAAAGGCTCTTCCAGCTGAACGGATGCATACCACGCTGGCCCAGTTTGGAAACTGCATTTCCGCCTCCATTCCCCTCACCCTCTTCGACGCCCGTGAACAGCAACGGTTTGAGAGGGGAGACACTCTGTTGCTGATTGGCACCGGTGCGGGTCTCACCATTGGCGGGGCCCTACTCAAGTGGTAACCCTACTCTGGTTGAGTGCAGCATGGGCCATCCCACCGCTTTGTGGAGAAAAATTGAGCTGGTCCATACATTATTTGGGCATTCATGCTGGCGATGTCCATGTGGAAACCAGTCCACTTGATGCGGAGACTTTAAAAATTGAAGTGACAGCCACTTCTGCCCCTTGGTATGCGGTGCTGTACAATGTGGAAGATCAACTTATCTCGCATTGGACGGGAGAGAACTCACTTTATCACGAGACCCATTTTCGAGAAGGTCGATTTTGGCAAGACCAGACGATGCACCTTAATTCAGAACCCTTTACGGTTGAGCGCAAGCAATTGATTGATGGGGTCTGGAAAACTTGGACCAATGCATACCACGGTTTACCCCCCATGGAGGATCCCGTGACGGTTCTCTATCGGTTGAGGGCAGAATTGCCTCAAAACCAAGACACGCTCTTTGCCTTTTCGGGTAAGCAGAAGACAGCCCTGTATGTACGCCCAATCGATCGGATACATTTGGAACACGGCCAATTAGGTGCCATCGAGGTCCAGCAGTATCATCTCTTTTCATCTCATAGCGGCAGTGTAGCGCAGCGTGGCAATATGACCATGGCATTTACAACTGACTCCGCACGGATACCAGTGAGTGCGCAACTGCAAAGTACAATCGGCGCCATTCGAGCTGAACTTACTCAAGCCACCATTGAATCTTGTAATCCCTAAATACTGTACAAAGGGATCATATTAATCAATAAATAGGTAGAAGCCCCAAAGCTCCATCCCAAACTCTTCATCCACACCGGTGACACTGAATCCGTTGTTGACAAGGTTCCAACTGTCTTGCTCCGCTTCAAAGAGATCGTAGAAGGCGTAGCCTTCTTCCTCAAAGACCAACTCATTGCCTTGCCCATAGGCCACTTCTAAACCTTCAAAACTTTGAAGGACCGACTCGCTGTCATCACATCCACCCAAGTTTTCGGTCACCTCTAAACCAATGATGGTCGCCGTCATATCGATGACGCAATCTGAACATGTATCTGGCGTAGAGATGTCAATCATTGCGCCTTCGATGACACAACCCGTACCCTCTTCGTCAAAGGTTTCATATACAAAGTATCCTTCAGCCCATGTCGAGACATCCACTACGCCATAGTAATAGGTTCCAGCCTCGACTTCTTCGTCTTCGTAGTCCTCTTCTGGCTCATCCGTTTCGCCATCCGTCGCTGTGTCTTGGTTCCACCAGACGCCACTGTCTTCAGATGCAGTGTCATTTTTGTTCTCAGCTGCGCGACACGCACTGAACACGAATAAAAGTGGGGTAAAATAACGCATACCGTCTCCTGTCTTTGATAGACAATACCTTATATTAAGCCAGTAAGTCAGCCAACGGACCTGTACAATCGATTTGACTGCCATCCCAACCACGAACCTGACGAACCCCAACCGAGGTATCCGTCATACCGAACATGTGACACAGTGACACCAACATTTGCTGATGAGGAACTCCCATGTAACGGTTGGGAATGTGTTTGACTGTTTCATACGGCGTTCGCTTCGGGCAGCTTAAATACCGACCTCGGGCGAGCTTTGTGTGTCGGCCTCCCGCCATGACAACCGGATAATTGTCCATGCCATGCCAGCTGTCTGCAAGTTCTGAGAGCCATACAATGATCGTATTGTCAAATACAGAACCGTCTCCTTCTGGGACTGAGTCCAAGACCTCAATCATTCTCGCCATTTGTGCGGCATGATAGGCCATGTAATCAGCCATGGCATTTTCTGCGTCTTGGTCGTAATAAATGGCATGGGCGTAGCGATCGTGCATGTCTCCATTTGGTCGGCCGATTTGAACGGGCGAAAGTTGGCCCATTTGAATGCTTGCCACACGGGTCAGGTCGCAGCTGAAGGCCGCAGAAATAAGTTGAAGATGGGATTCAAAGTCTTCCTCATAGTTGCCATGGCTGGTAGGCTCGGTTGGCGGATTGGAACAACTTGCGGTGCTGATGCCCACAAGCCGGGTTTCAAGATCTCGAATGAGATCCCGATGTTGCTCCAACCGCACCTTGTCTGTCTGAGAGAGTTGTTCTGCCAAATCAGCGTATCGGGATGAGACAGCATCGAGAATACTGCCCTGTTGAGTCAATGAACCATCCCCCCCATCGGACAAGTAGCCAAAGAGCCGCTCCCATAAGACTCGTGGATCATCAATGGGCACCAAGGGTTGACCTGGCGCCTGATACATGGCGGTGCTTTCATCTTCATATTCAAGCCCCCCTCCCACGGAGCACTCAATGCTTCGATATTGATCAGGGCGACAGATGTGACTGGCGATTTTTTGATCAATGGTTTCACCACCCGTGTACGGTAACCCATCGAGCCAAAGCGCATTGGCGCCCGATGGACCATGTGCCTTTATTCGTTCATGGTGAAAACCATTGCCATCGGCTGCACAAGACACCAAACCAAGCCCACCAATGGCAGTACAATGTTGTGCAAATGGAAACAAGGGCTTGAGGCTGTCGCTGAATTCTCTTATTCCCCAATTTGTCCAGTCTCTGTTCCAAGAGACTGTATCTGCAAGACCAAAGGGATTGCAGATCCACCGTTGTGGGGCACATCCTTGAGCAGAATACAAGACCAAAAGCCGTTTGGGGGGCCCTTCGGTGGCATGTGCACGGCTGGGTAAAAATAAACTGCTAGCACTTAAGCCCATGGCATTTAAAAAGTCACGGCGTTTCATTCTACTTCTCCCATTGGATGACGGCGCATTAGAAAGGAATCACTGCTGACAAATTGAACAAGAAGATTAGGGATGAGTCCACCGCCTTCCCAGAATTGTTCCTGCAGTTGACGAATGGCTTTTGCGTCAAGATCTGTTTCAGTCCGGTGCATTCCATACCGATAAAGATTGGTCACAAGACAATCATGCACCATCTCACTCGAGGAGAGTAGATTCACAAGCTCTAAGCCGTCTTGTATGTCGCCATCAAAGTCTGTACCCAGCAATGAGCTGGTCGCATCAACAGGGGCACCATTGTCGGTGTCTCTCCAAGCACCAAGGGTATCATAGTTTTCAAAAGGAAAACCAAGACCATCAATGCTCTGATGACAAGAGGCACAATTGGGGTCAGAAGTGTGCTGTGCATAACGCTCTCTGTTGGTTGTCCACTCCCCCGTTCCTGTTTCACCAATGGCTGGAATGTCATCTGGTGGACTTGCGGGTGGAATGCAAAGCAAACGCTCGCGAATAAAAACACCTCTTAGAACAGGCGCAGGCTGAATGGGATGGCTGTGACCTGCTAGAAAGAGTCCCTGGGTCAAAATTCCATTCCGTTGTGCTTCTGGAAGCTCCGTCTGATGAAGCGATAAGTCAAAATAATAATTGTCTGTTTCATAATTATAAGTCGGACCGTCACCAATTGAAACCCCATAGATACGAGCGGTTCGGCTACTGACATACCCTCTTGTATCCGTCAAAAGGGCTTCAAGACTTCCCTGACCAAAGACAACATCATCAACAAACAAATTAAATTCAGCCTGAAATGCAAACTGAACATCCGATTGAATGGCTCCCCAGAACTCATCGAGTTCAATGCGCTCTTGGATGGTTCCGTTGCTCAAAATGTATTCAAAATAGGTGAGTTCTTCTGACGACAGTACCGTTTTCATATGGGTGACCATGTCTGGTTTTATTTTGGTCGCCACACCGTGATCCAACCATTGTTGAAAAAACTGTTGAACCACAGGCCGAGCCTTTGACGATTGAAGCAGCCGCCGTGCTTCTTGTCTGACGGTGTAAGAGTCCTGCAGCTTCTTTTCTGAGGCAAGCGATAAAAGCCGGCTATCTGGAATGGTGCCATGAAGAAAGAAACTGAGCCGACTGGCAATTTCATAATGACTCAAATAAGAGAAACTGCCTGAATCATCTGACTGAGATGTTGAGGGATCTCCGTGCTCCACGAGGTATAAAAAGTCTGGGCTTTGCAGCAAAACCGACAAACTCATTGTCAGGGCGTCTTCAAAACCTTCTGACTCGTACCAATTTGCAAATAGACCGTGTATCCAATCTCTTTCAGAAGCCAGAATGGGGCGCCGCCACGCTCTCTCCTGAACCACATTAAGGGCCTGCTGACCGCATTCTAAAGTATCTGTGTCAGGCCAACACCCCATCCAACTGGTCTCATCCATGGCAGTTTCAACGGCTGTAAATATGCCACGTTGAATGGACTCAATGAGATAAGGTGAAGGCGCCCTTGTCGCTTCATTGTTTAAAAATCCATGCACCGCCACTTCGGGAGGCAGTGACAAATGCGGCAAATAATCAACATCAAAAACATCTCGGAGCGCATTGTTCAATTGGGTTTCGGTTAGGCGATGGAAAGCAGATTCTCCACCCACAATTGGAGGTATACCGTCGGATTGTGGTTCGGGTTTACATGCAATAAGTGAAATCCAAAACAACATAAGCACAGTCTCTTCTTAAACACAAAGACGACAGCACATGCAATTGGTACTGTCCCTGCCGTATATAATAGCCCTAAATTTTATCCAGTGGGTAAAATCATCCGTCTAATTGGTCACACTGATCATAGAGCAGAAGATGGTCTGTCATCTGAAGTGAACCGAAGTTCAAACCAGTAGAAATGCTGTTTTAAAATACATGTCGTCATTGGATTATCCTCCATTGTTAACCTCAACTGTGACTGACTTTCTCGTTTTGAATGATTTTTAGATCACTTCCATTAAAGACAAATGTCATGACCCCTCAACACTTGGGTTAGAGTATCCCATACACAACTTTATTCTTCTTAATCCCAGATTGTGCCTAGTAATGTGTCATCGAAACCCGTGAGAACGGGTCCGTGTATACCCTATGTCAGCTCAAAATGGAACGCACCAGTTTCCGTACGAAACTGATCGACTGACCTCAATGTTCATAATCAAATGAGAAAATCATGAAAGCCCTACACACTCCAAAACTTTACAGCTGGTCATCACTTGATGAAACTCGTAACATCGACTTTAATGGCACACTTTGGCAGTCTCGGACAGGCAATGTTGTCTTCGATCCCATGCCATTAACGGCTCACAATCAAAAACGCCTTCAAGAACTCGGCGGGGCAGACTATGTCATCATCTCAAACTCAGATCACATTCGAGCCGCTGAAGCCGTCTGCAAGCTCACCGGTGCTCAGCTCTGTGCTCCCGTGGCTGAGCAAGCCATTTTCAGAGAAAGGCTACCCGATTTGACGGACTCTGCCATTTGGTTGGGGGAAGGAGACGAACCCTTGGACGGTCTTAAAGTTTTTGAATTACATGGGTCTAAAACTTTGGGAGAACTCGCTTTTCTCATCGAAGGACATACATTGCTATGTGGAGATCTTATTCGGGCACACAGTGCAAACACGCTCATGATTTTGCCTGATGGCAAGCTCAATGACAAAGCCAGTGCCATTCACAGCCTGTCAAAGCTGGCCAAAATTCAAACCATTGAACATGTGTTGGTTGGAGACGGGTGGCCCATATTTAATCGAGGTCATCAAGCCCTACGAGAGTTGTTTTCGAAGGTGGCTTAAACCAAGTCTGAGAAGTACCGTCTGTGGTGATGAAAGACCGAATAGCCGAAAAACAAGGACAAAGTCGACATCACAACAATGATGATCAGCGTATGTGGGTGTGGAAGGACATGGTTGAGTATGATTTCTCGGTATGCGCCAACGATGTGTGCCAACGGATTAAATTGAAGTAAAAATGCAAACCGTTGTGGATAGTTCGCAGCTGGATAAAAAACTGGTGTGATGAACATCCAAAGCAGCAGAACGGCATTAACCCAATGCGTGGTGTCTCGATAATAAGTGTTTGCAGTCGCAAGAACCATGGCGAGACCGACCGTAAATGCCATCTGGCACAACAACAAAAAGGGCAACAAAACAAGTGTCCATGACAAGCCTGGTCCCACAATCAATGCAGCAAGGCACAATACTGCCAGTCGGATGAGTTGATTCAAAGTGGCAGAACAGACGGTATGAGCAGGCAAAACGATGGCTGGGAACCGCAGTTTTTTGATTAGCTGCCCGTGTGACGCCACAGATCCTGTGGCATGTGAGATGCCATCAGAGACTGCCATCCAAGTCACCATGCCGCAGAATAAAAAAAGCGCATAGTGAGTCCAGCCACCTTGTGGCTGAAAGCTGACACCAATCAGTCCGTGAAAAACAAAAGTGTAAGTCACAAGTTCCATCAACGGTGTGATCACTGTCCATAAGATCCCCACCGCAGAACCCGTGTAACGGTAACTCAAATCACGCTTAACAAAATCCCACAATAGCCGGCGATACGCCCATAGCGACAAGAGCCCCCCTGTGGCATGCCCCGGATCCGGATTGGCATCAATCACATAAATGGCTTTGTTGGATTTGGTATTTTGCTTAGGTGCAGTCATCGTATACAGTATAGCCCGAATTCGACCTTAAGCCTTGTCTATCCAATTCATTCGCCATCAGCCGTTACGAAGGGAAGAAGTCAGAATGACCTTCGGCAGCGGTTCATGTGAACGGCAGAGATCCTTCAAATGTGGAATGTGTTCTGAAATTTCTTCACTGGTCCAGTCCATGGCTTGCGACATTTGTTCAACCGACGGCACCACCATCGTAGGCTTTAGACGCTTCTTAAGCTTAAAGTATACATCTGCAAGATCTGCATTGGCCTTCACATTGGTCTGATACACCAATTGCTGGATGGGATACCATCCAAGAGCAGAAACCTGTGGAGAAAAGCAGTCCATGGCAAGCACGACGGGATTGCGCTGCTTAATCCGACCATTAATCACAGCCTGCAAAGCCGGTTTGACAGGAAGATTGTTAACCAATCCGCCTTCACTCAACCGAGTGATTCCATACTCTGCGTAAAGCGTATTGAGCAATGCATGCATCTGAGGTGCATCTCGAAGAATATCGTAATGGATCAAGCCCGGAACGGCAGCTGAAAATCCACCCGCATCAAGGAGTGTGGCCCCTCTCGTCAGAGGGTCTTGGCCAAAGACAACCTCGTTGAGCGCCTCGGGATTGGACCAAAACTCCTGCAGGACGCTCAGAAATTGTCCCAAACGCTGTAACAGACGGCGTCGACTGATTCGTCCGTCGTCGATTGCATCGTCCATGAAATGTTCAAAAAAGGACAAATCGTGCTTGAAGGACTCCATCGAAAGTCCAGTAACCACAATAAGCAATGGAATTTCACAATCATCAAATGTCATGTCCTCGCCATCTTGGCGAAGAAACATGCTGCCCAAGGCCTCTCTAAGATACAGGCGCAGGGTTGCTGGGATGCCATAACGGGAGTTCATATCCAATATTCGGAAGACCGAAGTCCAAGACAATCGCTTAGCCGTTTCAATGATGGGAAGCTGATCAAAAATTCGGTAACGGGCACGGAACATGCTGATAAGAGCACCAATTGAGGTCCCCGAAAGCAACTCAGGCTGGAGATTGTTCCGATGTAGACGACGAAATGCCCCAGCATAACCATAGCCACCACCACCGCCGCCACCAGAAACCACGATAAGTTGACGGCGACAGACTTCCGCTTCAAGCGTTTCAATGTCAATGCTGGGAAACTGGTCTAGTAAATGTTTCCGCTGTTGTTGAGTGCGCGCCACGAGTTCGGGAAGCAGTTTTTTTAGTTGAAGCGGATTCACCGTTGGATTGATGGCTGACCGACAGGTTTGCTGAACCCACCAACGGTGAGGGGCGAGAACATCACTGACTTCGTGATCTTCTCCAGTCTGGTCTTGAATAATTGTAAGCCGAGCGAAAGAGAAGATGTATCGCAAAATGTCAATGTGAAATGGGGAAAGAGCTTCCGAATCTAAGCGAACAGATGTCAATAGCGCAGATTCGTATGCACTTAATTCGCTTCGAATTTCTGTAAAACGGTCAAGTTCCAACGCCTCAATCCTTGTTCAGACCACTGCTTACTATACCCCAAAAGTGATTCACATCGGCAGAAATATCTTGGCTCTGTATCAATGTCCATTCTGTAGGCAAGCACGCTTGATATTCAGAACGCAAAAATCGCTGTCCGATGAGCACAATCGTACCTGTGTCAGTCGGTCCTCTGATGACTCTTCCAGCCGCTTGACCTACTCTGGCCATGCCCGGAACCAACCAAGCATATTGAAATCCTTTTTGATACCGTTCCTGATACCATTCTTGAAGCAACCGACGAGACAAAGATGCCTGAGGAAGAGACGGCCCAACGACAATTGCACAGCGTAAGGCTTCAGCAGGCAAGTCCACACCCTCTGAAAATATCCCACCGAGTACAGCTAATAATACATGCCCTTCACCACGGCGCATAACCTCTAACATGTCATTGCGTTCTACATCTGTCATTCGAGGTTGTTGCATCAAAACCGCTCGACCATCCAAGTAAAGGTGCGGCAATGTGTCTGACAGCATTTTGAAAGATGGAAAATACACAGCGACATTTCCAGGAGTGGCCACAACAGCGTCTCCAATTAACTCGGCTGTGCGTTCACGGTCGCGGTCGCGATCACGGTAAGCCGTTGAAACCTCACCTACAATCAGTTGGAGGCTATTTTTTGGGGGAAACGGAGACGGGTAACTGATCCGTACAGCACGGTCTGGACTCAAACCCAGCAGATCGTGATAGAAATCGAACGGTTGTGCAGTGGCAGACATACAAATGGCACCAAAACACGCTTTAAAATGTGAGGCGAGGAGTTTAACTGGGTCACGGCACAGCAATTGTACGCCCGTATTTGTGTCAATGCTGGGGGCCTCTTTTCCCCAGCGTTTCCGAGCCTTACGAGCTGCTTTAGATCGAGTCAATCTATCCAGTGCACCATGATGCCAAATAACAACCGTTTCTTCACCCGCCTTAGTGAGAGCTTGGTGAAAGTGAAGTAAAGCAAAAGCAGTTTCAGTCCATGGATCACCCTCATCTGGACCGAACAGCGGATATTGGATTTTCTGTGTGGCGTACTCTAACGCAAGGCCTTCAATCTGTTGAGCCAACTGTGCAATCCATCCCACCTGAATACTGTCTTCGATCAGTGTGACATGTTCGGCCTCTGTTTGAACCAAACATACTTCTTGAAGCCAATGGGTAAGTTGTCTCATGGGCTCTGCATATGGTCGGTACAACATTGATTCATCACATGCTCGGAATGCACGCCAAGCATGAAGTAAAGAAAGCTTAGGAGACCCGTAACCCATGGCTCGATCAGGGAGATTGTGAACTTCGTCCACAATCACAATCCACTGCTTGGGCTGCGAGTCAATGAGATTTAGGCGCGAACTTGGAGAAAAAAGATAGTTGTAATCACCGATGACCACATCCGCTTGTGCAGCCAAATCAATTGATACGGCATAGGGACAAACCTCTTGTGTTTCGCCAAGCTGCACAATGTCGTCCGGCCAAGCCCCACCTCGTTCATGTCCCATTTCCCAGCTCATAGCAAGTGTATTGTTGGCTCGGATTTTGTCGTGATATTGAGCGGCATATCGGCAACTGTCTGGTCGACAGTTGACTTGCTCATTCAAACATATTTTTTCTTTGGCTCGAATGGATATCCCGCGAATGGGAACACCCAAATCTGAGAGTTGTGCCACGGTATCTTCCACAACGATTTGCTGCGTTGTCCGGGCTGTGGCAAAGAATACGGAGACTCCTGCTCGGTATGCCACTTGAAGGGCTGCATAAAGTGCAGCCGCTGTTTTCCCATACCCCGTCGGAGCATGCAATAAGATTTGTTTCTCTTCGGCTAAGGCATCTTCGAGTTCTCGAACCATTTCGGCTTGCCCCTTTCTGTAGCTTGGAAAAGGAAATGGAAGCCCTTTGACCACTGCATCATGTCGACGGCTTAGCCAAGTCAACCGGGTTTCATGTTCTGAAATGATAAAGGCAATCTGCGATGAGATGTACGCTTCTAGATCTGGGTTGTGGGGGACATCGAAAGTAGCTAAACTGCCGTCAGCAAGTGAAATGATCACCAACCGACCTTTGGCTATTTTTCCTTGTTTAAACAAAAAGAAGAGGTACAACTCCACCTGTCGTCGCCAACTTGGAACAGAATCCAACTGAAGCTCAGCCAATTGACTTAAGGGTAAGGTTGAGGACTTTAATTCTTCAACAGTCCAAACGCCATTATCAAAACTTAGGCCATCCATACGACCAGAAACCACAACTTCCCAACCTGAAATCACGGTAGTATATGAAATGGGAACCTCTTTTTGAAAACCCTCAGACTCCAATAAGCGCGCATTTTGCCACTGGCTATGCGCAGTCTGACCGGCTTGCATTCTCCGCCGTGCCGTCCATGCTACTTGTAGATACAAATCGCCTTTCTTGGGCCCAGACTCAATTAAGTCATGGACACCGAGTTCTAATCGATGCAGGCCGTCATCAAAGCGAAGCAGAAATGCCTCCTAAAGATTGTCTTCGACAGGTCTGATACAAAATGCTTCATTTTGGCAGCGCATCATCACTGCCAAACCACGGGGCAGTGTGATCGGACCACTGTTGAGGTTGACTGACTCTTCACGACCATCTTTATGCAATGCACTGACACGAGCAACTGTAGAACCACTAATGACAATGCTACCCATGGTCTCAAGAAAGACACGCGCAGCAAAGGCTTGAACAGTGGATTTGGGACGAAGATATCCGCTCTGGTGCCATTGTCCATTGAGAAATCGCCAAATCTCCATAGGCTGAACGCGCTCCACCACAGACCGTTCAAGTTGCGGAAGGGCATCATCAAAATCCTCGTCTAACTGCCTTAAACGGTCAATTAAATTGGTTCTCTGCTTTGATGAACTCCTAACAGATGTCTCTTCGACATCAAAATCCATATTCATGCTCACAGAAAGCAAATCGATGGACTGAATCGAACTGGCTGTAAAGTCATCTCGTACTTCACTGGTTGGATCGCTGAGCGGAAAAGGCATGGTAAAGTCATCCCCTTCAATCCGTTCAGGAACGAATGACTCGCTCAGTGGATTTGTTTCATCCCATTTTCCAGTGACTTCTGGCAATGGTAAAGTAAAGTCATCTCCGTCCGTCCTGATTTGAGGGGGCTGTGCGATGGTGAGACATAAATTGGGTTTGTCATCAACAGAAACAGTCATTTTGAGAGGACGGTGTCCATCTTCCCAAACTGCAATGCACTCTCCACCAGAATGTATTTCAACTTTAACTTTAGACATGGGTACTCATTTCCTTTAATGGAAAGGATAACTCAGAATTATCATCGAGATAAGCAATCTTCAGCAGGAAACTGTTATTCGCTGCAATATACTAGAATGGATCTTCGACGCACGCACCAGCAATAAAGGGTCCAAGTTCAAGTCGGCCACAGAGTTCCTTTTGTCCATCGCCATCTTTGTCACGGATACCGATACCGGCGCCTGCTCCGAGGCTTGCAGACAAGCCCCCTGTGATTTCGTTGCCACTGTATCCGATGCTTCCTTCTCCTGAGATGGCTGTTGCCGATGCGGAACCATAGATACCTTCGGAGCCATCTGGGTTTTTGGTGCCAACGACAGCGGCAGCATTAAAGACATTCATCGTACCTGAGGCATCCACATCTCCGATTTTTCCTGCGGCTGTGCCTTTGAATTGTCCGGCTTCAGCGCCATATTGGCCATCCCCAAGTTTTCCAGCTCCGATGTACATTGCATTCAGATTGGAGCCAGTATCCTTGTCCTCTTTGGTGAGCATGCCAACACCAGTCCAATCCCTTTCTTGAAGTCCGCTATTATTACTGGATTTTGTAGCCTGTGCTTCATTTGCAGCTTTGGCGGTATCCACAGGATATGCCGATTGAAGTTGAGACATAATGGGGGCTTTGGTTGTTTGGTCAGCCTGCGTCATTGATTGAGGTACGCTCATCAGTTGGTCGTCCATACTCGAATGCATAGGATCCCAAAGGCTCATATTTTGAACCTGTTGTTGTGGGTTTGTGCTAAGCGCTTCTTCAACTTTTGTTTGGGTTTGACCCATTAATCACCTCTGTGCGATACTGAATAGTTTACCATCAATAACGCCATATGGATGTATCAATTTTGAAAATACACTTTCTCAATCGAAATATTGTTACTTGGTAGACTTCAGCGACTCGATTGCACCGATTAGTTTTGCATCTGTGGGGGAGACATTCGAAGGAAACCGTGCAACAACTTCACCATTTGCACTCACTAAGAATTTTTCAAAGTTCCATCGCACATCGCCACTTTCACCGATTAGTTTTTGATACAATTCACTGCGGTTGTTGCCGTTGACAGCTTGCTTTTCTAATATTGGAAAGGTCACGCCATACTTGTTTGAGCAAAAGTTCTTAATGTCTTCAGGGCTGCCAGGCTCTTGTCCACCAAACTGATTGCAGGGGACCCCAACCACAATCAAACCAGATTCTTTGTATTTTTCATAGAGATCCTGCAAACCCGCATACTGAGATGTGTATCCACAGCGGCTGGCCACATTGACAAAAAGAATGCTTTTGCCTTCAAAGGTGCTTGCAGGAATGGTGTCCCCATCCAGATTGGTCAAAGTAATGTTATCAGGGGTATTGGCAAAACTGAGGGACAAAGACATTAATAAACTCCACATAGATTCTCCTTGTAAAATCAGCTCTATCCGAATTGAGATTAAAGACCAAATCCAGAACTCAAAAAAATCCAAAAACGAGAACAGCCCAACCATAATGGTTGGGCTGTTGAAAATGAAAGCCGGCAGTAACCTACTCTCCCACAGCAGTGTAGCTGCAGTACCATCGGCAACAAGCGGCTTAACTTCTGAGTTCGGAAAGGGATCAGGTGTGGCCCGCTTGCTTATCACCGCCAGCAAAAGCGATGATATGTGAATAGAAATATCTGATTGACGCAAAAGACAAAGTCAAGTGCCTTGGTATCTAAGTCGATCGAGTCATTAGTATCGGTAAGCTACACATGTTGCCATGCTTACACCTCCGACCTATCAACCTCATAGTCTTTAAGGTCTCTATAGGGAGAACTTATCTTGAGGGGGGCTTCCCACTTAGATGCTTTCAGCGGTTATCCCTTCCAAACGTAGCTACCCTGCAGTGCGGCTGGCGCCACAACAGGAACACTAGAGGTTTGTCCATTCCGGTCCTCTCGTACTAAGAACAGCTCCTCTCAATTCTCCAACGCCCACGGCAGATAGGGACCGAACTGTCTCACGACGTTCTGAACCCAGCTCGCGTACCGCTTTAAATGGCGAACAGCCATACCCTTGGGACCTGCTCCAGCCCCAGGATGCGATGAGCCGACATCGAGGTGCCAAACCCCGCCGTCGA
>JAYYJC010000386.1:0-2062 GCA_036146655.1 Myxococcota bacterium
GGCGACATCGCCTGTGATCATTTTCATCGATACAAAGAAGACATTGCCCTCATGAAAAGCTTGGGTGTTCAGGCCTACCGCTTTTCCGTGGCTTGGCCTAGAATATTTCCAACAGGAAAAGAAGAAGTTCCAAACGGATCAGGTCTTCAGTTCTACAGTAATCTGGTAGATGCGCTTTTGGAAGCTGGTATTGAACCTTGGCTGACATTGTACCACTGGGACATGCCTCAACCCCTTCAAGACGATGGGGGCTGGTGTAATCGAGGCATCTTGACCCACTTCCAACGGTACACCCGAGTACTCGCAGATGCCCTTGGCGACCGTGTCAAAAATTGGATCACCATCAATGAGCCTTGGGTCATTTGTCACTTGGGTTATGCCACCGGAGAACATGCACCGGGAATCTCAGATTGGCCAAGTGCCCTTCAAGCCGCACACCATGTACTCCTGGCTCATGGTGTGGCCGTTCAAGAAATCCGTCAATCAGTACCGGATGCAAAAGTCGGAATCACAGTAAACTTATGTCCTTCTGAACCCGCCTCACCCTCTGATGCAGATGCAGATGCAAACCGACATTTTGATGGATTCTTTAACCGTTGGTATCTAGACCCTGTGTTTGGGAGAGGCTACCCGGAAGATATGATTGAAGATTATGTCAGCGCTGACAAACTGCCTGCAACGAAGCCCAGTTGGGTGCAAGACGGTGATCTAGACATCATTGCCATACAAAGTGACTTTCTAGGCATCAACTATTACTCACGGGCTGTCATTCGATCAGAGACCATCCCAGAAGAAGAGAATCTTCCGCCAACAGTGATTGCGGATGGACCCCGCACTGATTTTGACTGGGAAGTCCACGCCCCAAGTCTTCACCGCTTGCTTCATCGCTTGACGGACGAGTATCAAGCTGAGTCCATCATTGTCACAGAAAATGGTGCATCCTATGCAACCGCACCAGATGAGAACGGAACAATCAATGATGAAGAACGAGTCTATTACTTTAAAACACACACTGAAGCCTGTGTCAGCGCACGGCATGAGGGTGTTCCACTTGATGGCTACTTTGCATGGTCATTAATGGACAACTTCGAGTGGGCTGAGGGCTATTCACAGCGATTTGGTCTTGTATGGGTAGACTTTGAAACCCTACATCGGACCCCCAAAGATTCAGCTTACTGGTATCGAGACTGGATTCAAAGCGACCCTTTAAAGCCGTCAGACTGATGACAAATGGCACTTGGCAGGTGGATGAAGTGCGTTAGACTTCCAAAATGCAAAACACACTCAAAATGCGGTTGGGTTACCATCCGATTTACACCGACGGTCTACATCCTGAAGTCCGGTTTCCTCGGCACCGGTATAAAGAAGTGGCTCGCGAAATCGTCAAAAGAGGTGGCGAGAAGATCATCGATTTTTTTGAGCCTGAGCCGGTTGACCGCTCATACCTGACAACTGTGCATTGTGATGGATACATTGATCGATTTTTGAAGGGTGAACTGAGCCAAAAAGAACGACGAAGAATAGGCTTAAGACCGTGGACACCAGACATCATACCAAGAACCCTGATTCTGACAGGCGGCACATTGGCTGCAACTGATTTTGCCCTCACACATCACAGCTATGCGGCCAATATGGCTGGGGGAACCCATCATGCGTACAAAGATCACGGGTCTGGTTATTGCATTGTGAACGACATCGCCATCGCAGCACATCACGCCATTCAAAACCACGGCATCTCAAGAGTTGCAGTCATTGACCTTGATGTACACCAAGGCGATGGGACAGCATCCATCTTTGAGGATGATTCACGAATACTCACATTGTCCGTACACGGCGAAAAAAACTTTCCATTTCGAAAACAAAAATCAAATTGGGATGTCTCACTCGAAAGTGGCACCGGAGACTCTGGTTACTTAGAGGCCGTCTCTGAAGTGTTATCAATCGCCGATGCATTCAACCCTCAAATGATCTTCTATCAAGGGGGTGTGGACCCGCTTGCAACAGACCGTCTTGGAAAATTGTCTTTGTCAAGAGATGGCCTAATTGAACGCAACGCACGGGT
>JAYYJC010000387.1:0-5649 GCA_036146655.1 Myxococcota bacterium
ACTTGGTGATGACACAGATGGCGATGGCAATCCCGACTGTTTACTTGCAGATGAATTGGGCGAGTGGTTTGAGATTTACAACACTTCAGGCCGTGAATTGGACCTTATCGGTCTTGTCATACGAGATGATGATGCAAACAATCGACAGCAATTCACGGTTTCGCAATCCGTCATTATCAATGATGGTGGCTTTGTCGTCTTTCATGTTAACGGTGATTCAGCCTCCAACGGTGGTATTGAAGGTGTTGTGACCTACAATGGTGGTGATTCAGGTTTTGGACTTAGCAACAGCAGCGATGAGATCATCATTGAGACTCCAGATGGTACAATCATTGACCAATTGTTCTACGATGACGATGTTTTTCCGGATACCAAAGGGTACAGCATGAATCTGGATCCAAGCGCATTTGATGCCACATCAAATGATGCGTCTGCTAACTGGTGTGTGGCAACAAGCAACTATGGTGCTGGTGATTTTGGAACACCAGGAGCCACCAACGACAACTGTCAGTAGACCTTTACAATCGACAGGATTGTGTTGGCTAATCTGGAACAATACATTCAATCGAATCAACCGCATGTACGGGCGCATTGTCGCCCTTCATGAGGTGTGCAATTGCAGTCAAAACAAGTCGATGTTGTTGCAACATTCTCTTGCCTGCAAATACAGGTGAGACCACCTTTATTTGGAAATGACCACCGCCACCTGTGACATGTATTTCACCATCAGGTATGGCTGTTTGAATGGCGTCGTGTATGGTTTGAAGTAGGTCAGTCATTGTGAACTCCGTTTATGATTTATCTGCCAAAGCTCAGCAGGGATGTCTGCAAGAATAAGACGATGAAACCATGCGCTTTGTGCGGGGGATAATTTATCATTTCGTGTTTTTAACTCGGCAAGTAAAAATCGGCTTCGAAATCGGTTTGGAAAAGCACATGAGAATACTTTATCTGATTTGGGAAATATGATGAGATCCGGCATTCCCTTACTATTTTGATGGCAATCGAACAATAAAATATTCATGATCTTGGTTAATGCATCACACGGAATATTTACCAATATTGAACGCAACTTTTCTGTTGTTATCCGGTGTGATTCAAGACCTTTCACCGTCAAGTCTAGGTGGTTCTGGTTTTGCTCAAAAATAGATATGGCTTGTCCGTTGGCAATGCTTTTCATTATTGGTTCAATCCATTTAAGCCGCCTCTGCACAAATTCAGGAGATTTAAAATCGAGCGGTGCCCTGAGAACCGGTGAGGGCAGCTGTCCTGTTATTGGTGCTTTGAAAGCTTCCCAAAACAAAATGATCATTAACGCTTGCCACAATACGCCCTCTGTGTAGATGGCAATGTGCCCTTCAAGAGCAAGGTGTTGACACACTGCATTTTCAACACTTAGTTCCATTTCGTTAACACGGAACACAGGACGATTTTTTTGCGTGCCACTTTGGATTAATTCAATTTCACGTTCATTTGGTAATTTGATAATTGGCAGTGTCAGTCTTGGTTTTCTTATCTTATGTGCCATCTGATTGTATGTCTGAGTAAGTGCCAATCTTGCTTCAAGGTTCTGCAAATGTACGATTGATTTTATCAACCCAAGACCCTGCTCAGTTTTGCCTTGGCGTTGACATTCCAGTGCAAGTTTTCTGACCAGTTCTGGATTTTGTTCCTCAAATGGAACCAATTCAATGAAGGACAGGGCGGCTGACAAATCCGCCTTTGTTAAAAGTGCAACCCATTGATGAAGTGAACGAAATACCCTTCTAAGGGGGTCAAAGCGAGTATTCTGGTTGGTGTAATCAAAGTTATTGAACTTATCGAATAGCGCATTAATCAAATTCAGTGACGGTGGATTGGGCATACGATAGGGACTGAAACGACGTGCGATTTCAAACATGACTCGCTGTTTTCTCCGTTTGAACATTGGCTGCGTATTGAAATGGCCTTTGGAAAAATAATGCCGATACCCAAGCTCTTGAATAACCAAATCTGAAATGTGTCCATTTGGATTTGCGGTGTACCATTGTACGGCTTTATGAAAGAGATGTCGGTATGCGACCCAGACCAGAGGAGGATTAAACTTATCTTCCCAATGAGGAAGAAGCCGTTCTATAAGACTCGATTTTCGACCAGTGCTTGGGAGTTTAAGAGACACACATATTGCCGACAATTCGTTGCGCGTCATCAAGTTGGTTGTCTGTACTTTGGGCAACACAATGGTTCGAAGAAGGCCTGTCTCGGTGAGCCGTTTGAAGCATGAAGCAGAAAGTTCTAGTTTGTCTACTCTCTGAAATGGATTCTTACGGAGGAATAACCGTTGAAAGTGAGCTTGATCATCATTGTTTAGGCTCAAATACGATTGATATGCATGGTGTTCGCAATAGCCAAATAGGTGCTTTGAACACTCCATGTGGCGTTGCAGTATTTCTGTTAGAAGAGGCTGAATAATGGCATCCACAGAAATGGGGGTGGAGGGACTCGAACCCTCACTCTCGCAGGAGAATCGGATTTTGAATCCGACGCGTCTACCGATTCCGCCACACCCCCTCATATGGGTCATGAAAACTTAATTCAATCTGACTTGTTTCGCAAGCAGAGCTTATCCGCATTTTCATTGTTGTCATTTGGGTGTGTCAACGATACAGCAATCTAAACTTTAAAGCAGATTAAATGTCGCCATTCATACTCATAATTGATGAAGAAAACGAGTTCGAGTTAGCCATTCGTCGGGCATTTGACTCTTATCCTGTCAAAATCCGACAAGTCCAAACGCGTCAGGAGGCTCTGTTGATTGATGAAGAGATTCAAATCATGTTGATAGCTTCCAGTTTGAACACCGAAGATCCGTATGTGCTGGCAGCTGACCTGATGAATTATTATCCGTCTGCGGCGTTGTATTTTTTGGCTGACAGCGATTATGATCCTCAAAAGGCGTCTGATTGTGGTGCACTCGGTTATTTTAAGTCTTCTGTCTCGCCAAATGAACTGAAGGACTCATTGGCCGTATTTCTTCCGTTAGAAGCCACAAACAATACGACCATCGTACCAGTGTCTCATCTCAACTTCGATGAAGATTTTGATTTTGGGGCTGAAAATCACATCAACGAACAACTTGAACAGTTGCTCAAGGTTCAGTTGCTTACCAATGTCAACCTTCGGAAGGTCATTCGGCGAGTTGTTCATGAAATTGTTCAAGAAATGAGCAAATCTGACACAGAATAATCAAGACTTCTTTCTCATTAGATTTATGTTCGATGCTACCCGATAACAGCTTGGTGGGTTAATTTGCCGTCATTCATCTCAATCTAGGAATGTACGATGGAACTGCCCAAGCATTATGATCCACACTCTGCCTACGAAAAATATTATTCCCGATGGGAAGAAATCGGTTGCTTTACTGCTGACCCCACTCAAGATGGTGACGCTTTTACCATTGTCATTCCTCCACCAAATGTCACTGGCTCACTTCACATGGGTCATGCTCTGAACAATACCCTTCAAGACATAATGGTGCGCTACAAACGGATGGACGGATTTAATGTGCTTTGGTTACCAGGAACTGACCATGCGGGAATAGCGACTCAGTGGGTCGTTGAAAAGCAATTGCGTAAGGAAGGGATTAGCCGTGTTGAGATGGGCCGCGAAGCCTTTGAAAAAAAGGTTTGGTCATGGAAGGAAGAATGCGGCAATGATATCATCAATCAACTCCGTCATTTGGGGGTCAGCTGTGACTGGAGCCGACAACGATTTACTTTGGACGATGGTCTTTCCAAGGCTGTTCGTGAAGTCTTTGTCACGCTGTATGAACAAGGACTAATTTACAGAGCAGAACGGTTGATTAACTGGGACCCCCATAGTCAAACAGCATTGTCTAATCTAGAGGTAATTCCCGAAGAAGATCACCAAGCTGAGCTTTGGTCGTTTGCCTATGAACTCGTTGACCCCATTAAATGTGCCGATGGAGAAATGAGAACCGAAATTGTAGTGGCCACTACGCGGCCCGAAACCATGCTTGGAGATACCGCAGTCGCTGTGCATCCAGAAGACAAACGATATACAGAACTCATTGGGACATTTGTAAAACACCCATTTATCAATCGACCCATCCCCATCATTGCAGATGCAGAATTGGTTGACCCAGAGTTTGGAACAGGAGCGGTCAAAATCACCCCTGCGCACGATTTCAACGACTTTGAAGTTGGTCAAAGGCACGGCTTGCCAATGGTAAACATCATGAATCCTGATGGCTCAATGAATTCAGAAGCCGGACCATTCGAAGGGCTTGATCGCTTTGATGCACGGAAGGCTGTTAAAGCGAAAATTGAGGCTTTGGGACTCTTTAGAGGTACAAAGCCACATCTGATGGCTTTGCCGCGTTCAGAGCGTTCTGGGGTACCTGTGGAGCCTATGTTGTCTACACAGTGGTTTGTCAAAATGCAGCCGCTTGCAAAGCCTGCAATTGAGGCTGTCGAAAAAGGAGATACACGGTTTATTCCGAAGCAGTGGGAAAATACCTATTTTTCTTGGTTGCGTGATATTCGAGATTGGTGTATCTCCCGACAACTGTGGTGGGGCCATCGAATACCTGCAGGGTATTGTGATGACTGTGGTCATGTAACGGTAAGCCGTGAAAATGCAGGGGCCTGCGAGTCTTGTGGCAGTGGAGCTATTCGACAAGACGAAGATGTATTGGACACTTGGTTTTCATCCGCTCTGTGGCCATTTTCAACAATGGGGTGGCCAGACAATACTGCAGACCTCCAAAAATACTATCCCACCAGTGTATTGGTGACGGGATTTGATATCATCTTCTTTTGGGTTGCCAGAATGATGTTTAGTGGCCTTCACTTTACAGGGCAAACCCCATTTAAAGATGTCTACATACATGCTTTGGTCCGTGATGAACACGGTCAAAAGATGTCAAAGACAAAGGGAAATGTGGTTAATCCTCTCGATCAAATAGAAAGAATTGGTGTAGATGCTTTCCGAATGACATTAACATCACTTGCGGTTCAAGGGCGTGATATTTTATGGTCTGAGCAAAGAGCTGAAACCTATGTCAAGTTTCAAAACAAGATATGGCAAGCCTTTCGATTCTTAGAGATTCACCTTAAGGAGTATGATCCTTCTGCGCCTGTTGAGTACCGACTATACGACAATTGGATTCGCGCCCGAGCCGGTGTCGCCATTCGAAATGTTCGAGAAGCACTTGATGAATATCGCTTTAATGATGCTGGGATTGAAATCTATACATTTGTTTGGAACGAACTTTGTGATTGGTATTTAGAATTTTCGAAGGGCACATTGTACAATGAAGATGAAGTGGCGTACCAAGCGGGTGCTCGTAAAACGCTCATCGATATTTTCTCGATGGTAGCCCGTTTAATGCATCCAATTATGCCTTTTTTATCTGCTGAAATTTGGTCTAATCTACCAACAGCTAAAGGCGAAATTATGCTTGCACCGTACCCTAAAGCGGAAGATTTCCCGATTGATGATGAAAGCGTTGCTGAAGTCGGTTTCATCCAAAAAGTCATTTCAGAAATCAGACGCGTGCGTTCAGAATTACAAATCGCTTTTTCAATACCCATGAAAATCCGTGCCGAACAGACGGATATCTTACACAAGCACGCAATTGGTCTCAAA
>JAYYJC010000388.1:0-10000 GCA_036146655.1 Myxococcota bacterium
GCTGGATTAATCCCAGCAGACAATCCAAAATTAGCGATCGTTGTTACTGTTGACAATCCAACAAAAGGATTGAAGTTTGGTGGCGTTGTTGCCGCACCAGCTTTCGCTGAGATCGGACTCGCAAGCATGAAGACCTTGGGAATCGCACCATCGCCTGAGTTGATCGAGCCAAAAGAATTCTCTGTACAAACAGATCAAAAATGGACTACACAAAAGAATGAAATTGCGTTAACGCTATTGCCGAATAATGAAGCCCTTATGCCAGACCTAACAGGTCTCAGTTATCGAGATGCCATGACAACACTCAGCCAAGCCAAGTTGGAATACTCCTTCAAGGGGTCTGGAGTTGTGAAGCATCAAGATCCACCGGCAGGCACTCCTTTTCGCTCCGGAGATCATGTGGAGGTGCTCTTTAATTAACCTCCTCTTGAGCCCGGTTTACCTTGCCAGACTCATTAGAACAGGTGCGTCCATATAACCACCGCACCACACCGGCGTCGCGACGCGAGTACCATTCCCGCGATGGTCGACACTCTGCAGTGACCAACTCCCACCAGTCGGTTATCACCGATGCGACGCACCTGTTCTGATGCCCTCCTTCTTTCCTTTATGCTCCTCTCAGCCTTACTCACACAGCTGCCCCACCTTTCAGCTCACGGACCAACAGACCGTTCTGTACATACCGTTCATCATGACTCCCGTCAGATTGGACCAAATGATATTTTTGTTGCCATTCAAGGTGCAGCAGTAGATGGGCGTAAGTTTGCACCTAACCTCAATGCTGCAGCCGTTATTTCAGATGGTCCGGTCCAAGTCAAAGGCGGCGTGTGTGTAATCCATGTGGATAACGCCAGATTGGCATTGGCTCAGTGTGCGGCCATCTTATCCAATCATCCTGCGCAAAATCTGCCCGTCATTGGGATTACAGGTACAAATGGAAAGACAACCACTGCATGGCTTATTGAACAATTGTTAATGCATCACCGCATCAAAACAGGCATCATTGGAACGCTTAGTCACAGGGTCAATGGGGATCTTGTTCAACAATCAACGCACACCACACCTGAAGCCTCTACACTCCAACCCATGCTTCGTTCAATGCTTGAAGGTGGCTGTCACTGCGCCATCATGGAAGTGTCAAGCATTGGGCTAGACATGCACCGTGTAGATGCCATACCATTCAAAATGGGCGTCTTTACGAACCTTTCAAGAGATCATCTTGATTATCACTCTGATTACGACGCTTACTTTGAAGCCAAAAGACGCCTATTTACTGATTTAATTGCCCCAGATGGTACCGTGATCTTGAATGCGGACGATCCACGTTATCAAGACCTTGCAAATGCCCACCCTTCTACCATTAGCTACGGCCTTCATGCCCATGCAGACTACTGGTTTGAAATACAAGGAGCGCGACCAACAGGCTTTGAACTCATTTTACATACTCCGACGCTAGACATACCATGTAACCTGCCCCTGATAGGTCAACACAACCTGTACAATCTACTCGCCGCATTGATTGTGGTTGAGCGACTTGGTTGCCCCATCTCGGCCTCAGTTGAGTTTCTACCTGACCTAAAATCTGCCCCTGGACGCTTGGAGTCTGTATTGGAAAATGCCCCTTTTCAGGTGTTTACAGATTATGCACATACGCCGGATGCGCTTCGCCATGTGCTTCAAAGTTTGAACAAACAGTGTTCTGGTCGACTCATCACCGTGTTTGGCTGCGGGGGTGATAGAGACAAAGGCAAAAGACAAGAAATGGGTCGCATTGCAGAAAGCCTCTCGAGCATTGCCATTGTTACCTCAGACAATCCAAGGTCCGAACCTCCAGAGCGAATTATCCAAGACATTTGCAAAGCCATGACACACCCCATTTGTATCACTGACAGGCGTGCGGCCATTCAGTATGCGCTCGAATGTGCACAACCAGACGATGTCATTTTAATCGCAGGCAAAGGTCATGAGAACTATCAAGAAATTAATGGCCAACGGTTCCCATTTGAAGATCGAGCTGCCGTGAAAAAACTGTATGAGGCGTTCAAAAATGATTCTTAGTGCAAAACAATTGGTTGAAGCCACTGGTGGTATTCTTCATCGACATGCCCAAGCCGGCTCAATCACCACCGATACGCGTCAGATTATGGGTCAAGAATGGTTCATCCCGCTTATTGGCGCACGGTTCGATGCACATAATTTTTTGGAAAAGGCATCTGAACTTGGGTGTCTGGGTACCATTGCCACACGGGTGCCAAGTGGATGGACAAAAGGATGGATAGAAGTTTCAGATACCCTTGAAGCCCTTCAAAATATTGCCAGATACCTTCGCAATCAATTTGATGGCACTGTCGTTGGCATAACGGGAAGCGCGGGAAAGACCACCCTGAGAGTCATGATCCTAGACATTGCAAAAACCCTGGGAAACGCCCACGGCACCAGAGGTAATTTCAACAATCACATTGGATTGCCTTTGACAATTTTCGATGCCCATGCCGACAACCAATTCTGGATTCTTGAAATGGGGATGAACCATTTTGGAGAAATTGATTTGCTCCAATCAATCGGACGGCCCCAAATCAGAGTTATTACGAATGTTGGCGCAGCCCATACAGAGGGTGTTGGATCCATCGAAGGTGTAGCAAAGGCCAAATCAGAGCTTTTTACAGGTGCACAACCAGGAGACCTGTGCTGCATCAATCTCGACGATCCATTTATCTCTCAGATGGAGATCCCAAGTGGAGTCGAAACACTCACATATGGTTTCCACCCAAATGCTCAACTCCAGATTATAGAGATTTTAGTCAAACCGACAGCCCTTAGCAGTGAAGTCCACCTCCAGTGGCCAAATGGCGAACTGGGAGTGCTTACAGTACCATCGCCTGCGACGCATATGGCACACAATGCGGTCGCTGCAGCTGCTGTGGGTCTGGCGATGGGTGCAACATACGAACAAATTAAGGCCGGCCTGAAGGAATATAAACCCACAGGTGCCCGATTAAATATCAGTCAGTATGAAAATGACATTTTGGTAATCGATGATGCGTATAATGCCAATCCGCTCAGCATGCGGGCATCCATCAATCTGATGAGCCAGTTTGATGGTCGACGAGTTCTTTGTCTTGGAGATATGCTTGAATTGGGGCCAGATGAAATCGCCATTCATAAGGAAATATTGGTCCACGCCACAACCTTGGAGAACACTTTGGTTTTCACAGCTGGACCACGGTTTATGAAAGCTGCTGAACAAATCCAAGATGTGATTAGCGCATCGAATGCTACCGAATTGGCTCAACTGGTGAAACCTCAACTCGAAAGCGGTGACCACATTCTATTCAAAGGCAGCAGAGGTATCCAAATGGAACGCTGCTTGGCGCAACTTCATCTGAGACTTCAAGCATGAAGGTCGCAATTGTAGGAATGGGAATATCTGGACAAGGTGCAGCTCGGTTGGCCAGTGCACAAGGACATGATGTCACACTGCTCGACTCAAATCCATCCGCTCAAAGGACAACGGATGCCCAAGCATTTTTTGGAAGCGATTGGCCGTCACCAACCCACTTCGACCGCATTATTCTTTCGCCGGGCGTTCCACCACATTTGAACTGGATCAAAAAGGCCAAAGAGGCTGATGTCGAGGTTGATGGTGAACTTTCAATCGCCGCTCAACAAATCAAAATCCCTATTTTAGCAATCACAGGAACAAACGGAAAATCTTCAACCGCCCATTACACACAACAGCTTTTACAGTCTGCTGGTAAAAAAGCCTTTCTCGGAGGAAATTTTGGCATACCTCTGTCTGACCTCGTGCTTCTTCAAGATGAGTTTGATGTAGCTGTTGTAGAGGTTTCTTCCTATCAGCTGGAAGGCGCTCAATACTTCAAGCCCACAGCTTGCGCACTGCTTAATCTCACACCAGATCACCTCGCCCGTCACTTAAACATGGAGACATATGCTGCATGCAAAAGACGAATCTTTGAACACTGCACCATAGAGGATGTGGTCATTACCAACACAGACGAGCGCCTGTTTCCTTCTCCCAATCATCGACACTGGATACTTGGACAAGACCTTGGAGCGACCCTGACCAAAGAACACCTTACTTTGAAGAGTGAAATCGACCAGCGACAAATGAACTGCACCGATGTCCCCCTTATTGGAGCACACAACTACTGGAATGTGGCCGCTGCAGCTCTTCTTTGCCACGCAATAGGCATACCCCTAGCTGATTGTGATGTCACAAGACTTCAACCTTTAGAACATCGCCTTGAGCCGATTCGTAACCTCAATGGTGTCCAGTGGGTAAATGACTCTAAAGCCACAAATGTTGAAGCCACTGAAGCCGCACTCAATGGGGTCAGTGGCCCTCAAATCGTGCTTCTCGGAGGAGCAGGTAAAAACGGTGCGGACTATGCCCAACTCCTTCCTTTATTAACTGAAAAGGCACGGCATGTGATTTGTTTTGGACAATCAGGTCAAGAGATTGTAAATGGAATAGCAGCCCACCCAAACTGTCATTTGGTTCAAACACTTGATGCAGCCATGCAACTTGCTCACCGGCTCTCGTCACGCACTGATACAGTGCTCCTAAGCCCGGCTTGTGCTAGCTTTGATGCATTTAATAACTTTGAGCACCGAGGACAGACCTTCCGTGACTTTGTACTTCAACTGGAGGCCTCATGAATAGGCGAATAGACCCGACACTTGTCATTACCCTGCTTTTGCTCATCACAGGCGGGTTGCTCATGATCTATTCTGCCAGCGCTCCCAATCAGGCCGCAGGCAATGACCTTCGCTATGTAACAAAGCAAATCATTGCCATTTTAATTGGGCTGGCCTTGTGTTGGACAACAGCCATCATTCCTACTCGCTACTTTAGGGCATACAGCTGGCAAGCCGTTGTCATGACCAGCATTCTGCTTGCACTTTGTTTTACGGGCTTTGGTGTAAGTGTCAATGGGGCTCGCAGATGGCTCGACCTCGGATTTATTAATCTTCAACCTTCCGCCATCGCAAAGATTGTGGCCATGGTGGCAGTTGCTGCCAACCTTCAGCGGTTTAGAGCCGAACTCCATAAAATAAGTGTCATTTTGGTCTGCCTCTATCCAGCTTTTGTGTTTATGCTATTGATCATACCGGAACCTGACTTTGGTACCACCGCAATCATTACCATCTGCTCTGTCATGATGCTGTTCATCGCTGGCGCACCGGGAAAATATTTCGGGGCCATATTTGCCGGCGGTATCACACTCGGCATTCCGATTATGTTGTTTGAAAGCTACCGACTGAGGCGGATTTTAGCCTACCTATCACCATGGGAAAATGAAAGCGGTGATGCTTATCAAATCATTCAGGGGTGGATTGCATTTCACAGTGGCGGCTTTTGGGGGCAAGGGCTTGGAAACGGGCTCAGCAAGCGTCAATTTCTACCTGAACCTTGGACAGACTACATCGGTGCCGTGCTTGCCGAAGAGGCCGGATACATTGGGTTCATGATTCTCATTGTACTTTACATGCTGCTGTTATGGAGAGGACTTCACATTGCGATGCGGGCATCAGATGCGTTTTCAACCTATTTGGCTGCAGCCCTCACACTGATGATCTGCGGAGAAGCATTTTTAAACTTGGGCGTCATCACTGGAATACTCCCGCCCAAAGGTCTGGTTCTCCCATTCATTTCATATGGGTCTACATCAATCATATGTCACCTGTGGGCCATTGGGTTTCTCCTAAGCATATCAGCTGAAAGTCATGACACAGAAAAGGGCTGGATACCGGCAGAACCCCTTCAATCTACCGTTGGTATCGAAGCCAAATAACAACAGGATTCACATGTTTAGAGGTGTTATTCAACAGGTTCATTTTGTCGGAATTGGTGGTTCCGGTATGTCAGGAATTGCAGAGGTGTTAATCAATCTGGGCTTCAAGGTGACAGGCTCAGATCTCAATTCCAGTGCTGCCGTGGACCGGCTCAATAAATTGGGAGCCACAATAACCATTGGCCACCATCCAAACAATATTGCCCACTCTGATGTGCTCGTGAAATCAACCGCAATCCCCAATCACAATGTGGAAATACAAGCAGCGATTGAACAACGGATCCCAATCATCCCACGCGCTGAAATGCTCGCAGAGTTAATGAGAATGAAGTATGGGATTGCTGTTGCTGGCACACATGGGAAAACCACAACCACCTCAATGTTGGGTGCCATTTTATTTAAGGCTGGCATCGATCCCACCATCGTCATTGGAGGTAAACTTGATGCACTTGGCTCTTCTGCTCGGCTTGGCGAAGGTGAATTCTTGGTTGCAGAAGCAGATGAGTCTGATGGAAGCTTTCTCTGTCTTTCACCCACAGTTGGAATCATTACCAACATAGACCCAGAACATCTGGAACACTGGGGAACAGAAGACAAATTAATTGATGGCTTTGTAAACTTCGCCAATAAAGTCCCCTTCTTTGGCTTTGCTGTCTTGTGTCTCGATCATCCCACCGTACAGCAAATTGTCCCTAGGATCCATAGACGCTTAATCACATACGGTTTTGGTGCACAAGCCACCTTGCGGGCAGATCAAATCCGTCAAAATGGAATAGAGACGACATTCAGGTTGCATCGAAAAGACCAATACCTCGGTGACATTCAATTAAACATGCCAGGCAAACATAACATCCAAAATGCGCTCGCTGCCGCAGCGGTTAGCTTAGAACTGGGCATCTCATTTGAAAAAATACAAGCAGCTCTCCACGGATTTACCGGTGTTGACCGTCGGTTCAGTGTTCGAGCCCAAGGAAAGCTGAGTTCAGAAGATGTTTTGGACATCATTGTAATTGATGATTACGGGCATCATCCCGTTGAAATACAGTCCACACTCCAAGGGGCAAGCAGTGCATGGCCAGAGCGAAGGATCATTGCGGTATTCCAGCCCCACCGGTATACGAGAGTCCGAGATCTATTTGATGACTTTTGTCGGTCCTTTTACAGTGCACACACCGTTGTTGTCTGTCCAATATACAAAGCCGGAGAAAAACCCATCGAGGGGATTGATCATCATGCACTTGCGCAACAAATGCGAGCATTCGGCCACAGCAACATCAGGTTGTGTGAGGGCATTGAACAACTGCCTGAGCTCATTTCGAGCTTCTGGCAACCCGGCGATCTCATCTTGACGCTTGGGGCTGGAAATGTCAACCAGTGCTGTGCACACCTTGGCCAATTACTCAATGACTGAGGCGCTCATTGCAGATTTTGAGGCTGCCGGCATCTCTGCTCGGGCGCTAGAGCCTTTTGCAAGTCGACTGCCACTGCGCACAGATGGAAGAGCACTCGCATGGCTACACATTTTAAATCTTGCACAACTAAAGGGTGCGTTAAAGATTTGCAGGCGTCACAAAGTCAAATGGATGTATCACTGGCCGCAAGAAAGCTGGATCACAAAGGGAGATTGGAGAAGAGTCATCATTCGTCTCGCTGGTGAATTTTCAAAAGTATCTCATCGCCAAGATCAACTTCACATTGGCACCTCTGCCATGTGGGGAGAACTAAGTGCATTTCCAGACTGGGGCAAAGACTTCAAAAATTGGCCAGGCAGCATCGGTGCAATCTTTCAGCGTGGGAAAGAACGGCTCATCAAGGGTTATCCTGGGCAAATTGAATACTTCTATGACAGAAAGGTACATCGACTCAGTTGGTCCGCCAATGAAGACCCCCCCACTTTGCCTGGGAGCGCAGTGCCATTGAAGCTTATCCTCGAACACGGTCGGCGAAGACGGCGGCTAAATCCATCGGCAGCCGGAATGGTCTTCCGATGCAAATCGCTGAGTCCTGCAGATGCATTTCAGGTGGCTGGACTATTGGGCACAAGATTGTACGGATGGCAGATCTCCGCTGTCGCACCAGGTCAAATTGTCCACAGAGGACGAGAGAACAGCGCACAATTTATAATGTTGTTCAAAGGCCTCAAAGAGCGATTGAAAACTTTAAAAAACATAGAACTTGAACTTCAGATTCCCATTCATGGAGGAGGCCGTCATGATAAAAATCTTAAGTAAAGAAAGCAGCCGCATCGGCGTACTGATGGGTGGATTATCAGCTGAACGAGAAATATCACTTAAAAGTGGACAAGCCGTCGCCAAAGCTCTGAAATCCAGAGGATGGACAGTGATTGAGATTGATGTCGGTCCAGACATCGCTGCACAACTCCTGCGCAATCAAATTAGCCATGCATGGCTGGCCCTGCATGGCCAATTTGGTGAGGATGGCTGTATACAGGGTCTGCTGGAGTTAATGCAAATCCCATATACAGGTTCTGGTGTACGAGCCTGCGCCATATCAATGGATAAATTCCACACCAAAGAAATGCTGCGCAACACCAATGTCATTATGGCCAAAGACCTTCTTATTCATGAGCCACAAGAAGGACACGAGTTTCCGGTACCGTGCGTGGTCAAAGACCCCACAGGAGGCTCGTCAATTGGTGTGTGGATGTGTCAAACTGCCAAAGACAGAGATGCAGCCATTGTAGAATGTTTAAAAATCAGCCAGTATGCACTTCTTGAAGAGTGGGTTGTAGGTGAAGAAATAACCGTCGCTGTTCTAGACGGAAGGGCATTGCCAGTGATTTTAATTCAGCCCCACAACAGCTTTTTTGACTTAGATGCAAAATACACAAAAGGAAAGACCGATTACCTGGTTCCGGCTCCAATCTCCGACGAGATTTCACTGAGCGCACAACATCAAGCTGTGATGGCATACAAAACAATTGGAATGAGAGGAATCGCAAGGGCAGATTTTTTAATTTCAAAGACACAGCAACCCGTATTTTTGGAAATCAATGCCATCCCGGGCATGACACAAACATCTTTGTCTCCCATGGCTGCAAATGCCATCGGCATCACATTTGACGTTCTCGTCGAGCAGATATTGGAGAATGCACAACTCGAAAATCAACCGTGTTTCAAAAAAGACATCTAAAAGACATAATAACACTAGAAGAACTGAGTTGAATCATGCTATAAGAAGTCAATCCCACCCACTTATTGCTGCATCCTTACAAACCTCCCTCCATGATTCATTTACCGGTTTCCCCACATCGCCATTCTCGAATGGGCTTGACACTTCGATCTCGCTGGCCGTTATTGCTTGCCATGATCGGATTGGTGGCTGTGACACTGTCATGGAAGATGCGCGCCAACGAAATCTTGAAGGTACAAGATATAGTCATCGAGGGGAACCATCGTGTCAGTGATACGGCCGTTAAGCACCTATCTGACATTTATAAAGACACCTATACTTGGATGCTCAGTGCAAAGCATATTGAGCGTAAACTGGAAAAGCACCCATGGATAAGAGATGCAGATGTCGAAATCAGTTTCCCAAATCAGGTATCCATCAAACTTGAAGAGCAGAGACCTGTTTTGGTCTTGGCTTCGGAGTCATTTTGGTACATTAACGACTCAGGTGTTGTTTTTCGTAAAGCATCTCCTGACGATATGGACTACCCGGCCATAACAGGTATCGCACCCTCTTACTTTCAAGACCACCCACTCATCGCTCAGCGAATCATCCAAGATGGACTAGCACTTTACGAGACCGTAGACATTCCGTTGATGGGTGGAAAAGAAAATATCTCTGAAATCCACTTCGATAGAACAGACGGATACTCAGTCCTTTTGCGAAATGGCACTGAAATAATCTTTGGCTTTTACCCACCAGACGGACGCATGCAACGGTTGCGAACAATGGTTGCCAAAGGTCTCATGCTGACGCTTCCCCAACGAATTGAACTTGATGCGGAAAAAATCGCATTGGTCACCCCACTTTAATACCATTATCAGGAGAATTAACATGCAGTTTGAGCTTGCAGAAACCCACGAAAGCCGCGCAAAGATCAAAGTTATCGGTGTCGGCGGTGGCGGTGGAAATGCCGTAAACAATATGATTCGTAGCGGAATGACAGGCGTTGAGTTTATTGCTGTCAATACGGACGCACAGGCTCTAACACA
>JAYYJC010000389.1:0-15283 GCA_036146655.1 Myxococcota bacterium
ATCACTCGCCACCCTTCGATTTCAATTGGGTCAAGAACTAACCAAGGGCTTGGGTGCTGGTGCTAAACCTGAGATTGGCCGTGAAGCCGCCATCGAAGACCGAGACTTCTTGAGTGAACTGCTTCGAGACGCCGACATGGTCTTTGTAACGGCAGGAATGGGTGGCGGAACGGGATCTGGTGCTGCTCCAGTCATCACACAGTTATCCAAAGAGCTTGGTATTCTAACCGTCGCTGTCGTCTCTCGTCCATTTAGCTTTGAAGGTAAAGTTAGGGCTAAAAATGCAGAGCAAAGCCTTGAACTTCTCCGACAAAGCGCAGACACCCTGATTACGGTTCCAAACGATCGTCTGCTTCAATTGGGCGGCAATCTCCAACTTGTAGATGCCTTTAAACAAGCCGACAATGTGCTCTACCAAGCTGTTCGTGGGGTGACAGATATCATTAACGATGACGGCATTATCAACATCGACTTTGCAGATATTCGCACCATCATGGAAGACAAAGGCATTGCAATGATGGGAGTAGGTCAAGCTTCTGGACCAAGCGCTGTTCAATATGCCACCCAGCAAGCCATCAACTCACCCCTTCTTGATGATCTCTCCATTCGAAATGCATCCAGCATTCTTCTGCATTTTGCCGGCGCTCAGCCATTGTCCATCAAAGATGTGACTGAAGCATGCGAAATGATACGAGAAGAGGCTCATGAAGATGCCAACATCATCTGGGGCTGGAATGCCAATGAAGAGCTTCAAGAAGACTGCAGAGTCACTGTCATTGCCACCGGCTATCCTGAACATGACTATATGACTGCACCAGTTGATGAGCGCATTGACATGCAATTTCCAGGCACACAACGCGTGGCCGCTGCATCTGGCTTGGGGAATGGCCATGACTACAATATTCCCATCTTCTTTTCATCTGACAACTAATCACAGAGAAACTTGGAACAACAGCTGGCCATAGCCAGCTGTTTTGTTATGACTTTTGCGAATGCACCGCCAACAACTGCTGAAGCACATCGATGGATTGAGAGATTACAAGCAAAATCTGATTCAAATGAATGTGATGGTTCTCAGGCGGTGCATGTTCGGCTTCAATAATGGCTTGTGCAATGGCAGTTGCTCCAAAGGTACCACACCGTCCTTTTAGAGCATGGAAAATTTCCTGATTCTTTAAATGGGAATTAATTCTTAAATCATTCTGAGCCGCTTGTAGAGAGTCAATAAACTGTTGCAGCATGTATCCAAAAGTTTCGGGTTGACCAGTCTGTATACATAGACCAATCAACTCATTTATGCGAGCTTCATCAATCATCGACGTTTGAGTTGCTGATAACATTGGTTGGCAGCCACTGATACTTCGGGTACAGGGTCACTGCGAAGTATCTGCACCGCTGGAAGCATTGAAGCCCCAGCAAATGCTCCAATAATTTGAAGAGCACAAATGCGGACTTTTGGACTGTCGTGACGAAGCAGTTTTTTGACCCGAAGAATATTCGAACGCCAGCCCAGAAGTAAAATGACCCGACAAGCCAAGAGAACAAGTTCTTCCTCAGGCTCATCCAACAAAGTCCATACCTTAACCCGTTGATGATAAGTCCAATCAGGCGGGGTTTCCTCTATCAGTTTAAATGCGGCTTCAATCTTTTTTTGTTCCAATAAAGACCAAAAGTCAGGCTTTTCTTGGTCAGAAGGTGCCTCAGATTTGACTTCGGATGATTCGTCATCAAGTATTTCAGCATCAAGAACATCGTCAAAGTCTTCGACGGGTTTTTGGACTTGTGAAGCCTCAGCGGGGTAGGCATAACGTGGCGGATTGGTTTCCTCTGGCCGCGAACCTTGTGGCAACGGTGCTGATGGATCATGGTAAACAATTTCGGCACCACGGACCACTTGCCCGAGCCGATAGATCAATTTAAACTGTTCACGGAGTGAAACACCTTCCAATTCTGCATAGACTATATTCGTATGCCCGCCTTCGATTGGCACACAAGGATAAGGCAACTGTTGCCGTTCGGATTTTTGTAGTTGCTGGGCTCGGATGAGCATCACACTGGGCATGGTAATCTCGGAGGTTGGAGTTGATGATTAGTGTTCAATGAGAAACGTCTTTTGAATTAACTTAACCACATCCTGTGGGGAATACAGATCTGTATCAATGTGCAGTTCTGCCTGCGCATAAGATGGTTGCCGGGCACTTAGAATTTGTCTAAGCTCTGAAAGGGCATCATGCCGACCTTTCATCGGACGAAAGTCACCTTGAGCTTGCACCCGCTGAAGATAATGCTCCGGTTTGGCAAAGAGCCATACAGTACGGGCCATTTGACGGAGGACTGTCCAGTTTTCAGAAGCGCTCACAATCGAGCCGCCTGCAGCCAAAACGGCAGATTCTGAACGCACACTCACTTCTTGCAAAAGCTCTCGCTCAAGGGAACGATAATAGTCTGCCCCGCCGATCTCAAATATTTCTGATAGTGAGACTCCTGCTCGGTCAACAATCAATTGATCAAGTTCAATAAAGTCCCAATTTAATCCAGCAGCAAGTTCGGTTCCCACCGTAGATTTACCAGCACCTCGTAGGCCCACAAGCGCAACAAAAGAGGCCGGTTGATAACCCAAACCAACCAACAGAACAGACAGAGGTAACCGCAGTGCGTGGCTGACATCTGTCAGTCTTTGGATGGAAATATTGCCAGACCCTGATTCAAGTTGGGCTAAAAATCGAGCAGAAACATCTGCCAAATTTGCGAGTGCGGCACGGCTTAGCCCCAGTTCTTTGCGACGGGCTCTGACCCGTTCTCCAATTGTCATAAGCAGTTTACTCATTATACTTCCAAAATGTGCATTATATTTCATAATTTTTCTGTTTGCAAGTATAAAATTATGCACTATAATTACGAAGGAGGACAAAATGGCAGAATTTTCTTATCCACCCATCGAGTTTCAAACGGACCCTAGCCGTTACAAACACTGGCAAGTTGAGGTGGTTGGCGGCAAAGCTACCGTTACCATGAATGTACAAATCGATAAACCAATGTGGGCCAATCGATATGAACTGAAACTAAATAGCTACGACCTTTCAGTAGACATTGAGCTCAATGACATCGTGCAACGAATGCGGTTTGAACACCCCGAAGTTCGCTGTGTGGTTGTAACGGGTGGCCAAGAGAAAATATTTTGCGCCGGTGCGAACATCCCAATGCTCGGTGGTTCACCTCACGCATTTAAAGTTAACTTCTGCAAATACACCAACGAAACACGCTGTTCAATCGAAGACGCCACTGCCCATTCAAATCAAAAGTGGATTGCTGCTCTAAACGGGACAGCCAGTGGTGGCGGTTATGAGCTGGCACTGGCTTGTGAAGAAATCTACCTCATAGATGATGGCAACTCAGCAGTGTCACTTCCTGAAGTCCCATTGCTGGGTGTTTTACCTGGTACAGGTGGACTCACACGGTTGACAGATAAAAGACGCATCCGTAAAGATATTGCAGACATATTTTGTACAAAAGCAGAAGGATTTAGAGCCAGAGACGCCAAAAAGTACAAACTGATAGATGGCTCATTTCCGAGGTCAAAATGGGAAACTGGCATAGGCACCATCTGTGATGGAATTATTCAATCCAGTCCCGCTAAATCCACCATGGGAATACAGCTTCCAACCATCCTGTCAGAAGACACCGAAAGCGGTTGGCGATATCAATCTGTTTCTGTCGATATTGCAGGCCACACCGCCACGGTTACCCTTCACTCACCACAATCACCACCAGAGCGAAGTGCAGATACATGGTCATTAAAGGCATTCAGAGAACTCGAAGACGCCTTACTTCGTTTGCGATTTAACCATCTCGATGTCGGCGTTATTTTGCTAAAAAGCATTGGAGACCAGGCAGCCGTTCTTGAACACGAACAATGGGTGGCTGAGCATGCAACCTCTGACTGGTTTATTAATGAAGTGTATTTGTTCCAACAAAGGACATTGCGAAAGCTAGACAACATGTCGAAAAGCCTCTTTGCTCTCGTTGAAGAAGGACATTGCTTTGTCGGCGTCTTGTTTGAAGTGGCGTTGGCTGCAGATCGTACTTACATGTTTCTTGATGATGATGGCGAAAACTGCATTCAACTTAGTTCTTCAAATACAGGTGCATTTCCTATGGCCAACGGTGAAAGCCGCATTTTCAACCGTTTCTTTGGAGACACTACCGCTGTTGAAGAAGCCACATCAGAATTAAACAATCCCATTGATGCAGAAACAGCCGAAGAACTTGGCCTTGTCACACATGCACTTGACGACATCGATTATGAAGACGAGGTCCGAATTGCAATTGAGGAGCGTGAGTCTTACTCACCAGATGCGCTAACGGGAATGGAACAGAATCTTCGCTTTGGTGGTGCAGAAAGCTGCGAAACCAAAATTTATGGGCGTCTATCTGCTTGGCAGAACTGGATCTTCCAGCGCCCGAATGCCGTAGGTGAGCGTGGTGCGCTGACCATGTACGGACACCCTGAACAACCCATCTTCGACTATCGGAGGACCTAATGCCTGGTATAAACTATGAAGACCGCATACCCAATAATGTCAATCTCTCATCAGATCGCCGTCTGCAAAGAGCACTTGAAAAGTGGCAACCCCGTTTCCTTGACTGGTGGCAAGGGGTAGGACCACAGGTATTTGCCAACAACGAAGTTTATCTTCGCACGGCGATCTCAACTGATCGAGATGGTTGGGCTCAGTTTGGTCATGTCCGAATGCCAGAGTACCGTTGGGGAATTTTTTTGGCAGACCCAGAAGAAAACCGTGTCATTCCTGGGGGTGACGACGCTGGTCAACCCGTTTGGCAAGAAGTCCCCGGTGAACATCGAAATGCATTAAAGCGTTTAATTGTCACTCAAGCAGATACTGAACCTGCAAGTGTAGAACAGCAGCGTTGGCTTGCTAACACAGCTCCGAGCTTGTACGACGCACGGAATCTCTTTCAAGTCAATGTAGAAGAAGGCCGTCATCTTTGGGCAATGGTCTATCTGCTTCAGGCTTATTTCGGACGAGATGGCCGAGAGGAGGCTGAGGAACTGCTCGAGCGTCGTTCAGGAGATGAAGATAAGCCACGTATTCTGGATGCCTTCAATCAGCCCTGCTCTGACTGGCTGACATTCTTCTGCTTTACGACCTTTACCGATCGAGACGGCAAATATCAACTCGGAGCACTTGCAGAATCAGCGTTTGACCCGCTGTCACGAACTTGTCGGTTCATGCTCACCGAAGAGGCCCATCACCTATCGGTTGGACAAAAAGGGATTGAGCGTGTACTGCTGAGAGCTGTAGAACTCGAAAAGCAAGATCCAAATGGAGATGTACGCAATCAAGGCGGTATTGACCTTGAGACGGTACAAAAGTTTGTGAATTACTGGTACGCCTATTCTTTGGACCTCTTTGGTTCTGAGATTTCAACAAACGCTGCTGATTTCTTTGCAGCGGGATTGAAGGGTCGATGGAAAGAAGCCAAAAACTACACTGAACACAGTGCACTTGACCAATATAAAATCATCACCAAGGCAGAGAATGGTCAGTTGGTTGACAGTGAAGTTCCGCTTCGTAACGCCATGAACGAGGTTCTGCGAGAGGACTACATGAAGGATTGTGCAACCGTCGTCAAAATCTGGAATCGCTCGCTTGAACGGGCAGGCACAAACTTCCGTGTCACGCTTCCGCACTCTCGCTTCTTCCGGCGACAGGGCATCTACAAAGATGAATTCTTTGATCGACAGGGTCAACCTATTTCGGCTGAAGCATGGCACGCTCAACGAGACAATTGGCTTCCCACTGAAGCCGACCGTCAATACGTTCGTGGTTTAATGACTCCTGTTCACAATCCAGGCCAATGTGCAAACTGGATTGCCGCTCCCAAGCGTGGCATCAATGGCATGCCATTTGAGTATGAGTATGTGCGTTCGTAACGCAAACACATAGAACAGACTAAAACTTAAACAACTCACATCCATCGGATGTGAGTTTGTCTTTTTCTTGAAGACAGTATACAAATTCAACACGGAATGACCACGGAGTTGTGATGTCAGATATTATTGAAAATGGAAAGTTTGTTTCATTTCATTTCACCATGTATTCAATGGATGGAGATGTATTGGGAAATACAGATGATCAACCCATGCGCTATATCCATGGCGTTACGCCATTCGAACCCATTGGGCTTGCTGAGTTCTTGGATGGAAAGGTCAATGGTTTTTTTGGAGAAGTCGTTCTTCCTCCAGAAAAAGCATATGGTGAAGCGTTGGCCTCAAAAGAAGACTCCATTGCAGTGCTTCCCATTGATGCCTTTCCAGAGGATATTGTACCTGGCATGACATTAATGGCTCAAATTGGAGACAAAGGAGAACTGCCCATCACTATCATGGACATTCGAGACAGTCAGGTCATGGTCCACTATGGTCATCCACTTGCGGGACATTCATTGCGCTTTGAAGTTACCATCATCGATGTGCGGGACCCAACCCCTGAAGACATGGCATTTTTTCAGCAGGCTGAATCAAGCAGTTAGAAAACAGATGTTATTCCCACGGCCCCACCGGCGGCCCGAGCAGGATGGGTGCAATCTCACTTTGACCAATCTGAATTGCATCTGTGCATTCCGTATTTTGAATGTCATTGGTGAGGTATTCGCAAGCAAATGTGCTGCCGAATGACGGAGCCCAGATAAGACTCGGCACCAAGGCATTACTCCAATACCCATAAGTGCTAAAGCTATGAGAACCAGACGAAACAGTAAGAGCTTGTTCGGCATGAAAGCCCTGAGAAGACCCCCAAAAGATCTGAGTGAGACTCTCAAAAGCATTGGTGCAAATCAGCTCAGGAAAGGCATCGCCATTAATCCTGTTTAATGTCGGGTTGACACAATTTTCTACACCCAAAAGCTGAGGGCTGCTGTTGCCATTTGTGTATACAAATAAGTCTGATTCCGTCTCACTTTGCGGCACAAACAGCACATCATCTTGACCGTTGGCATCACCGTCCATAACCAATACAAGCTGACTGGCTTCGCTGGAAAGGAATTCGGGCGCATAATTGTTTGAGTTCAAAAAAACATGTTGCCCATTATCGCCCGCCATGACTACATCTAATGCACCATCGTTGTCCCAATCCAAGGTATTAATGCTTCGACAGCCCGTCACTCCAAGCTCGAGGGATTGACCACTCGCACCTGAAAATGCATCGTATAAAATTTGTGAGGTTTCAAGTTCGGCAAAGTCATTTTGATAGCTACAAAGAACGAGATCTAGAGTGCCGTTCCCATCTATATCAACAATATCACCTGAAACACCTTGAATATCTGCAACATCAGCGCTTTGCTGTACCTGCCAGAGATCCGGCCCAAATCCGGTACTTTGTAGTCCCATTTTGTAATATTGTACATTTGGATTTGTGGGACAATTCATGGCATCATCGGCTCCAAACCCAGAGATCACCACAATATCAGACACCCCGTCAGAATCAATGTCTTGGATGTAAACCTGCTGTGCCTGAACACTGCTCACTCCAAGGGAACTGACTTCGGGAGCATTAATGTCCATGGTAATGGTGAGCCAATTTGAAACACAAGCATTCCCGTTTAGAGCAAGGATGCGGGCATGGTTATCATCAAGAAGCGGGACTTTTTCTGCCAATAGAACATCACTCAATCCAGAGAGTACTGCCAACTGTCCGTCTTCCTGTAGAAGTTGACTGAACCCAACCATTGGAGAACTCCACAAGTCAGGAATGGCATTGCAACCCATATCCGTACAGGCCACAAGGTTATCGCAGTTAATGTCAACGGAAAAACCGCTGTTAGGCGCCTCTATTCCAAGTCTCGAACCCGGAAAGATGGTGAGATCAAAATCGTCACAATCTCCATCTAAGAGCACATAACCAGAAGGGGGTTCATCACACCCCTCAAATTCAACTTCAATCCCGCCAAAACCATCTCCATCGGCATCCAAGAAGTACGTGGGAAATTGATCCACTCCATCATCAATCAAACCATCACAGTCATTGTCTACCTGATCACACACCTCTTCTTCTGACGGATTAATGTCTGGATTGCCGTCATCACAGTCATCACCATTGTCTACATGGCCAGGGGGTTGATCACACTGTGAAATAGTTACTCCATCAAAGGCACCAAAATCATCCGAATCATCATCTGGATACCAGACTGTTTGATCCTGCGCTTCAGCATCAATTCGTAAATCACAATCATTGTCTAAACCGTCACACATTTCTACAGCGGAAGGATAAATCTCTGGATTGCTGTCATCACAATCTTCCAAACCAGCAGGCACATAATTTTCAGGGGCGAAATCAGGACAATACAACCGAGCACCATCCACAGTTCCAAAACCATCTCCATCAAAATCTGGATAAAATAAGGGAACATTGACGCCACTCGCATCATCAATGACGCCGTTACAATCATTGTCTAATCCATCACAGATTTCTACTTTATTGGGGGCAACACCGATGTTTGAATCATCACAATCCCCTTCATCGATGGAATAGCCATCTCCATCAAGATCACTGACGACCTTCCAACCACTGCAAGCCAATGACCAAAACAGCCACATCAAGGTACACGGCCAAGGCTTAGGTTTACCCCTAGATTCAATACCATCAGACCACGCTCAAAAAGAGTTCCTGTATAAATTGTCCAACTGACTCCCTCTGAGGGTAGATGCTGATAGCTTAGCTGTAGCCCAGCGTTGATATATCGAGTTTGACTGACTGTCTCATCAATGAGTCGGTCAAAATCACTACAGAGTGATGGATCACACAGCAAAGCGGCATGCGCTTCCGTTATTCCAGTTACCCTTGACCAACCGGTTGCAATCTGGGGTCCAATGCCGATGGCGCCGCTCTTTAATGTAGGGCCAACCCACACATTGCTCAACGCCAACACATGGGTTGCGCCAACTCCGTTGGCCGCTGCAAAGCCAAACGCAGATCCGTAAGCAAGCTTTTGTTTAAATCGAGTGTAAGAATACCCCAACATTCCACCAAAACTTGAATGTGAACGAGGGGCAGCCTCAATGACTGAATTTTTGAGGTACTGGTTGTAGGAACCAACGAACAGCGAACCAAATCGAGTGGAGTCCGCTTCGGGGTTTAAAGCGGATGTGTCTATCAAGATCTTGGGATTTTCTCCATGAATGACAGTCATTGGATAGGAGTAGGCATTACTGACAATTGTGTATGTACCAATCGGTAATCGACCTATGTATTCCCCTGTGCGCAAAAGCTCTTGCTCCGCCTTCCGCAATGCTGCAGAATAACTTTGATCGACGATGAATGTCGATGGTTTAATGGCGGCAGCACCCGCAACTTGAAGTTTTATTTCGATGATGGCCGTTTGAGCCATTAAGGTTTCCAACCAAACCTGTGCTTTTTCAGCGCTTCCTGCGTCAACAGCTGATGTTAATCTGACAACCAGCTCGTCAAGATCTCCTCTCGAAGCGGACGCACTGGCCGCCAACATGTGATCATTGCCATGGATCAGTCCACCCGACTTTTCAATGGCAAGAATCTGTTGATAATGTCGCTCAACTCCACTCCAAGCTTCTTGCTGAGCCAGTGTCATCATCTCCTCTCGGATTCGCTTACATTCAGCTGCTAACTCCGGATCAATTTCCTTGGCAAATACAGCCCCAATCAACCATACAAAGACTAACATCATCGTTTATTTTCCTCGGATTCGTCAGCGAAAACATTGAGCATCCAGAAGACCGCTTCTGCAAAGACTGGAACAAAAGCAAGCATTAATCCAGAACTCAAAAAAGCATTCAAAAATGGCTTATTTTCCCACACCCGCTGTAAAAAAAATTGCTGATCATCTGATTGAAACATATATCCAAGTGCACCGACCAAAAGCAAAACAAAGACTGCGCCTGGCATAAAGTCTGCGTAATCTTGCGTATATGGATAACGGAAATAGGCCATAATTCGAGCAGAAAAAGGGATCGAAAGCGCCAGAGTTGGTAGGAGTTCAATGTTGTAAATGGTAATGGGTAAGTCAACACCAGCACTCCATGACACAAAGAACAACGCCTCAGAAAACAGAACCAAGTAAATCCAACTCATGACATAAAGTAAGGAAAAGGAAATCAGGATGGAACTAATCCGCAGCGGATAAACAGTCTGAGGCTCAACCTCATCTTCAAATGCGGCCAATCTTTTAAGAAACTGAGTATAGCTTCTTGTTTCAAGAAGATCATCAATCATGACCTCAAGCATCCGAAATGATGCTGCAACTGAAATGATCTGAGTGTACAGCTTGGTGATTGTAAAGACCAATACAATTCCAAGCCCAACTGAAACGGTCACCATGGAACCCATTACCAGATCCTCTGTAATGGTATCCACAATTTGGAGCGTCGCCTGAATCAGCCCTTGTTCTTTTACGATTAAATTGTAGAACAATGCCCATACCAAAATCGAAATGATAATGGTGCTCCCAGCTACGGCTTGATTTTCGTTAGAGGATTTCATAGAAAGCATCCGGAATATTGAGCAAAAAGCACAACATGCTTAGGCCAAAGACACCACCCCAAAGGCCTTTGTGACACGCAAAAATATCAGCACCGCTGAGGGGTTTCAAAGGGAAGGAGACCACAAAGCTGTACAGCAAAAGGTGAGCAGCCCAGCAACGCAAAATATCATACTGGATCAATAGGCCAAGGCTGTCGAGTACCAAAGACAATCCAATGAGTCCCAATAGTGCTGCTGCTGCACACTTCCCTGCGGCTACTTTATCGCCGTCTAGCGTAATATCAGTGGATAGTGGGAGATAAGATAAAGCACCAGTAAAATAAGCCTGAAGCAAAATCCCATCAACTGGAGTCTGAATCTTCATGGTCAGTGTGCTGTGACGGCTCACCCAAAATAAAAACACAACATGAGTCAAAAGCGCAGATGCTGCCATAATGCCAGAAATCGCCACAGAAAAACCATACAACAGTGTTTGACTGTCCGCTACATCACTCCAAATGACCACGCCTGTAAACGACAAACCAAGTGTGACACAGCCAAGTAGCAAAGGCATTACCCATGCAGTCTCAGTGTTCTCCGGCTCGCTTCGATGGGCTGCACTCTGAAGGGCAGGTAAAAATAAACGAACCACAATTGGTAAAAATGAACGAACGACTCGCCGAGTGACTGCTCTTAACGAAGTCCGCAGGGCTGACATGATGGTTGAGCGAAGCAGTGTCCTTGAATTTGAACGAAAGATGGCTCCGATTGCAGCTGTCGCAGCCGCAGCACCATCTCTCACTTGAGACTCTGCGTCAAATGTAATGTTTTTGATAACAAACATGGGCAGTATCAAAAAGAATGACACACAGATGAATGCAATAAGATTACGCTTCGATAAGGTCGAAATACCTGATTCTTTTTTCTGTAAGTGCACAGCTGTCATCACACGGAACCGTTTGACCTATCGTAGCATACTTGCCCAATTTACACAGCATATTTTCACCCCAAAAGCAAGACGAGGCCCATGTTTGATGGGCCTTTGAATTCTGTGTTTCTCTTAACAAATGTGGTTATTCAAGCAGCGAGGTAAAGATGAACGCTGCGCCAACATTGGTTGAGTCGGTTGTGTCATGTGAACCAGAAGAAATCACAATGTCCAAGGCGCCATCACCATTCATATCTGCCAAGGTCATCTGAGTACCAAAGTCCGTATTCAAACCAGCGGAAACAGTCTGACCCGTCAATTTTCCAGCAGCCTCATCTCCAGATGACAAATTGATGCTTCCTTCAAGTGGACCATAGAAGAGATAAGCCCCACCAATGTTGCTGTTTCGTCTCGCACTTATCAACACATCGCTGTAGCCGTCGCCATTGATGTCTTGTATCCCCAAAATATCTGAACCAAAATAATCATTGTTGGTTTCACCGTAAATAGTGGCAACCGCATCAGTCAACGCACCAGAAACGCCGCTATTTTCACCTTGTCCGGTGAAAATCTGGACATAGCCTTGAGCAGTAGATGCCTCAGGTGCTGACACCAGCAACTCATTGTAACCATCACCGTTGATGTCGCCACCACCCGCAAATGCCATACCGAGCTTATCACCCGTATTGATTCCTGTAATCGATGCATCCATATCAACGGTGGAAACATATTCAGAGTCGTATGGATTCGAATCCCCATACAGCAAATAGGCCACGCCTTGGTCGGTAGACAAAGCACCCGGTGCCCCAAAACCAATGTCGTCAAAACCATCACCATCCAAATCACCAAAACCACCTAAATAGGAACCAAACTGATCCTGAAGCGCAGCTGTATCGATTGAGCCTGAACCTTCAAAAACACCGGTATAATCAATACCAACAGCACCGTTACCTTCCGTCAAACCTGTAGAATTGCTGATCGTATAATCACCAGAGAGAAGATTGGTCTCTTGGCCATACAACGCCACAGCGAAACCGCTGGTGTCTGTTCGATCTGTGCAAGTGCCAATCAAGAGATCTTCGAGACGGTCATCATTCAGGTCTCCGGCACTGGAAAGGAGACAACCAACAGTGGTAGAGGTTTCATTCCCTGACACTGTGGCATCGGCTTCAGTAGACATGGTGTAGTCGCCAGAATAACGGGCATTCTCGGGAGAATAGCGGATGTAAATGACTCCCAAATCATTTGACCCTGATGCAGAAGCCACAATGTCTTTTTGATCATCCCCATTGAGGTCAATCAGTTCAACTTGCAAGCCCAAACCCAATCCACTGGTGGCACTGACATCATTGGCATCGCCAATAAATGTGGCGTCATAGTCAACCCCGAGGTTGACATCTCTAAGCGGACCATACAAGACATAGATTCGACCATTGCCTTCGCCGGGCGCTGCCAAAACCAAGTCATCATATCCATCACCGTCTACATCACCTGTTGCGATGTCATATCCAGCGCGATCGTCTTCGTTTGCACCGAGCACTTGAACAAAAGCATCAGATCCGGCTGTCTTTTCACACCCGTTCATGCCATCAATGAAACCATCACAGTCATTGTCCACGCCATCAAAACATGTTTCACTTGCAAAAGGATTTGCGTCGGCGTTGAGGTCGTTGCAATCAATCGCATCGTCTATGCTGGTGTACTGATTGGGTTGGTCACACTGCATTAAGACGAGATTGTCTTCAAGTCCACCATAGCCATCATTGTCTGCATCGGCATACCATGTTGGCGCATCGATTGGCGCATTGTCATTAATCCCCTCGTCGATTTGACCATCACAATCATCATCTTCGTCATTACAGTACTCATCGGCGCCCTCGAAAATATCTGGATTGGTGTCATCGCAATCGGTCTGGTTAGATGCTGAACTCACACCATCACAACTAAATGTACTTTGTCCATCATGGTTAACGCTGATAATGTTGCCCAGAGCATTGCCCTGACCATCTTCATCAGCATCTAACCAACACTCTTCAATTCCATCGCAATTTTGGTCTATTCCATCGGCGGATACCTCTGAAACCCCAGGACGGATACCATTGTCGCTGTCATTGCAATCAGAACCTGTAATCAGGTCAACTGGCAATGACGATAGACTGGAATCTGCATAATCATCGCCATAGCCATCGCCATCACTGTCAGTCATACAGAAAGTCGACGAGTCATTGAGGGCGGCGCCAGGATAGGTCAAAGTGTCAAAGTCATCGCAATCATCGCTGTTGACCGAAGTCAAATCAGTGGAACAATCCGATGTTCCTTCCACATCGACGACATAAGTGACGCTATCTGAACCAAAGCCATCGCTGTCAGCATCAACATAGCATGCCTCATAGCCATCGCAGTTTTCGTCTACGCCATCTGCCACACCTTCGGAAACACCTGGATTGACCAATGCGTCCGAGTCATTACAATCTGACATGCCAAATGCTTCGTCAGCACTGAGATAACCATCAGGCGCATAGCATTGATGCGCCACAACAGAGCTGTCCACATAACCATCGGCATCTGAATCTATAAAATAGTCCAACTCATCCACTGAGCCACTTTCATCAACAAAGGAGTCACAATCGTCGTCTTCACCGTTACAATACTCATCAGCATTTGGGTACTGAGCGGCATCTGTGTCATCGCAATCACTTCCTGCAATCACAGTCACACTTGGACTGATGTCGCCATATCCATCCCCATCACTGTCTTTTTTACAGCTCGGGAAACCAGTGGCCACTTCAATCTCGGCTTCATAAATGGCAGCGCCTGGGTAAGTACTGGCGTCAGTGTCATCGCAATCCAATAAATTGTCAGCTTCATTGTCGCCGTCACACAACAAATCAGAAGAGTTGATGGGATTTCCGCTGGTATTTCCATAGCCATCATTATCTGCGTCAAAGTAACAGACATCTCCACCATCACAATCTTGATCGATTCCATCTGCTTCAATCTCACTGGCAGCAGGTGAAATATTGACTTCATCATCATCGCAATCTTGTCCAGGGCTGACTCCTTCAGGTGGAGCGGAATCACCATAGCCATCCAAATCATTGTCTTGCATGCAATCTCCACCTGGCTCGGCGTAAGCCGCAGCAGGATAAGTCAATGCATTGTCATCGTCACAATCATCATCTGTACGGGACAGATTACCCACCAACTCACTTAATCCATCGCAGTTGGTTCCGACTGGCTGAAGGATAGGTGTCCCCGCCCCGTAGCCATCGTCATCACCATCAAAGTAACACGCAATAAATCCATCGCAATTTTCATCAATGTCTTCTGAATCACCGACCACTTCAAGATTGATCCCCTCATCCATTTCAGAAGCGGTTTCTGGACGAACAGAAGGGTCACTGTCATCACAGTCAAACCGATCGCCAGCTTGTGCAGCGATATACCCAAGGGGTTGGTCGCATGCATCTAAGGTGCTCGTTGAGTCTGCAAATCCATCACTGTCATTGTCGAGATACCAAGCGGTAACACCAATTGGGTCCGTATCGTTGTCATCGGCTAAACCGTTGCAGTTTTCATCGATGTCGTCGTCATCACAAACTTCAGTTGCTGATGGGTTAATGCCGGCATTCGTATCATCACAATCGCTTTGATTGTCTACAAAGCCCTCTGGGGCCACACAGGAAGTCGCAATGCGCTCATTCTCTTCTGAAGCAGCAGAATCACCAAAACCATCTCCGTCATTGTCAAGGTAATAGACTTGGGTAACACCTTCATCAACCTGCCCATCGCAGTTGTTGTCAATACCATCGCACAATTCAGTGGCGTCAGGGTTTATACT
>JAYYJC010000390.1:0-5005 GCA_036146655.1 Myxococcota bacterium
TGGCGCTTCCAAAACCGGTTGGTGGGGGCGCTGCAGCCGATTCTTTCTATGAAACCGTTGTCAATGATCTTCAACTCTCTGGTTATGTGGATATCATCAACGAACAAGCATATATTGAGCCACAAGGTACGGGTGTTCGCCCAGGTGATTTTCGTTTTGAGGACTGGTCAATTACCGGAGCTGTAGGTCTAGCCAAAACCAAGTACACCTTCGGTGAACAAACAAATGCTGAAGTTTGGGTCTATGATGTTGCTGGAAGACGAAAGCTCGGCGCAAAATCCTTTTCAGGCAATCCACAAAGTGTGAGAACGCTTGCACACAAGGTCTCTGCTGAAATCATTTATCGTCTCACCGGTCAAAGTGTTCCATTCAATACCCGATTTGCTTTTTCCGGTAACTTTACCGGTAATAAAGAAATTTACCTTGTCGACTTTGACGGAGAAAATAGAGCCCGCCTTACTCGTAATGGAGCTATTAATATAAAACCTCGATGGTCCCCTTCAGGTCAAAAGATTGCATTTACCAGTTATCTTCGTGGTAATCCTGACCTCTATGTAGCGGATTTGGCTAAAGGTTCTATTCGGCGAATCTCAGCCCGTGAAGGTTTGAATATTGGTGCTTCTTTTGCTCCAGATGAGCAAAGCATGACCGTGACATTGTCGAGCGATGGAAATGCCGAGATTTACCGTATTAATGCCCTCAATGGTCGAAAGATTGCAAGACTTACTCGGAGCTATGGCATAGATACTTCCGCTGTGTATTCTCCTGACGGATCAGAAATTGCATTTGTATCTGAACGGGCTGGTGGTGCACAAATATATGTCATGAGTGCAGATGGAAGCAATCCGCGTCGAATTACCTTCGAAGGAAAGATAAATACGGATCCGGCTTGGTCACCTGACGGAAAAACCATTGCATTTGTGAATCAAGGCGCCACATTTGATGTATTTACTGTTCGCACAGATGGGACTGGACTTACTAGAATCACGCAAGGAATGGGCAGCAACGAAGACCCCAGCTGGTCTCCTGATGGCAATTACATTTCATTTTCGTCCACTCGAACTGGCAGTAGCCACATATGGATGTCCACAAAAGACGGTGTTCATCAAAAACAACTGTCAAATGGCAAAGGAAACTACACAAACCCATCTTGGTCGCCTTATATCAATTGGTAAGTTCAACCGATTGGTTTACAATAACCATTTACTGAGAATAGAGGAACTTCACATGGCGCACGCAGTAATTGATATCAATGCGGCCAGTCTTCAACTCTTGATTGTTTCAGAGGAAGGCGCAACCCTTGCGGATGAAACAAGAGATGTTGCCCTTCAACAGGACTTAAGACAGAGCACACTGCTCAGCCCTGAGCGAATGCAACAGATCTTGGACCTTTTGACTGAAATGGTAGAAATCGCCCGCCTGCATAATATACCTGCTGGACAAATCAGAACGGTAGCAACAATGGAACTTCGCCGTGCACTCAACGCACAGCGTTTTTCAGACAGAATTAGAGATGCAACAGGGCTTTACCTTCATATTTTAACACCTGAAGAAGAAGGGCGCTTGTTTTGGCAAGGCGGCCTCAAAGAGATTCCATTGCGCTCCGGCAGTGTTGGGATCCTTAATTTAGGAGCAGGCTCATGCAGTGCTTTTCTTGGTGAAGGAGACCGTATTCTTCACCATCAGCAGATCAATATGGGGAGCTTAAGGCTCACAGAAGAGTACTTTGGTCATCCAATAGATCGCTATTCTTCTCGTCACACTGCTGAACTCCGAGGAACCATTCAACGCAGAGCCGACAATATCATCTGGCCTGTGCGGCCCAAAGCCTTGGTTGTGGTCGGCCCAAGCATTAATGCATTGGCTTCGATGATTGAAGGCTTGCCCAAACACAATCCATCTCGACTTCATGGGCTCGTTATTTCAAGAGGTATGCTGCGCAAATGGGTAGACCGTCTGCTCGAGTCGACGGCTGAGACAAGGGCTGCACTTTGTCCGGCCTATCCTGACCGAGTGGATACAGTGTTATGCACTGCGCTCATTATGGAAGCGCTATGTACAGCATCATTTAGAGACAGTTTCACTGTTTCTGCTGGCGGTATAAGGATTGGTGTGATTATGGACGCTTTTTTGAATACTGGGCACTAGAAGGAACCCAAAGACCCATGGAGATATAGGTACCGTTCATCTCTATAAGAGATGGGATTGGGATTGACCGCCAAATCAACAGCCAAGGGGCCAATTGCAGTTGAATAACGCATTCCTGTACCCAAAGCATATCGAAATGGAGGCTCAAAGGTCATCGCCATAGAGTCTGCTTGGATATTTGGTGAAAGAAAGCCCACATGACCTGCGTCAAAAAAGAAAATCCAAGAAGACGAATCATAACCAAACCGTGAAAGTGGGAAATGAAGCTCTTGGGATACCATAAGCATAAAGTCTCCACCGGTCGGTACCCACTGCGTCGGTTCTCTTCTGATGGCCAAGTCATCAACGGAGGGCTCGATCGTATTGGGAAAATCGATTTGGGAACGAAGAGATTGATTGACTGGCCCTACTCTGTTTCGTTCAAATCCACGAAGAGAATTTGCTCCCCCTAGGGAAAAACGCTCATCAAAACCAAGGGTATCATTTACAGGTGACCACCCCACCCCTCCATACAACCTTAGTAACAATCTCAATACATCAAAATCATACAAAGTATTGTAATCTGCGAGCCCGCGTAGTGCTGGACTCTCATTGATCAAGCCGTCACCCAATGCAAACTGAGAACGGAACCACTGTCCTTCTGTCGGGTTTAATGTATTGTTCCGATTGTCCCAAAACACCGTCATTTGCACACCAGACCACCAGCGAATGGGATACCCATCCAATGTGCGTATCTCTGATTGAAAAGAATCAATCCAAGGGTCCCCTTCAACAAGTGAGCCGGGGTCAATGTCCTCAACCGCCATGTAACGCACACGGTATTCAAATACAGTTTCCATTTTGGAACTTAACCGTGACTCAACACCAAACGAAATACCAGACTGTCGAAACCGATAATAGCTTTCTTGAAGTATCTCACGCAAAATCACATCTGAAAATACATCGTGGTTAACATTCAAAAGAGTAGGCGCAGTGTAGCGAATTGATGTACGCCAGACCAGCTGATCTACATCCAAACGCCATCCTTCTTCTTCCCAGCCATAACCAGCTTGACCAATAAAACTGAGTTTAGATGCTTTGCCATTAATATTTCTCGGTCCTGTAGAAACTGTCGCTTGAATACCTTGGTCGGTCGAAACCCTTCCCCCTGTTTCAAGCAACCAATTTGGTTTTTCTTCGACACTTATTCTGAGGTCTTTCACATTGTCTTGGTTGCCAATCATGTCTACCCGGACGGTTTGAAAAATATCCAAATCATACAGTTGTTGACGCACTGCACTAATGTGTTCTGGTTTTATGGGTTCTCCAATTTCTACGGGTACTCTTTCTCTAATCAAAGATTGTTCTGTTCGACCTTGTCCTTGAATCAAAATGCTTCTCAAAAGGGACTCACTTCCAGACTCAATGTTGTAAATGACAGAATAGCTTTGATCTTCATTTTGCAATGTTTGAAGTTCTACCTTTGCATGCCAAAACCCTTTAGACTGAAGAAAGTCTAGTATTTCATTTTCATACAGCTGTAATCTGGTGGGCGCATAGATTGAACTATCAGGTAAAGGAGGAAAATCAGAGATGGTTTCGGGAACTCCAAACACCTGAATGTCTTTAAGAACTTTAGGTTCAGCTTGTTCGATCTTTACAAATAGATCAATGTCTTTCCTATCTCGAGACCAAGTTGAATTGCGATTTATCTTTTGCCTTTCTAGAACAACCGTTGTTCCGACATAACCCAAACCTGCGTAATAATCTTCAAGTTCGTCAAGTGAGCTTTCTATGGCCCGTACATCATAAAGATGTTGTTGAAAAATGGTTCTCTTTGGACCCATTAAGCGTTTCAATGCAACGGCATCAACATGTGGATTTTCTGTTACCTTTACATCATTTAAGTACCATCTTTCTCTCTTATCGATTGTGATTTGAAGTAAGTTGACAATTGTACCTTGCTTAATGTCAATGTCGACTTTTGAGTCTGGATAACCCAGCTGTTTTAGATGATCTTTGATGCGTTCGGTAAACTTCGGAATGTCATTTTTGGTGACTCTGTCTCCTGGATAAATGTTTAAAATGGAAAGCAACTCTTTTCGAGAAATTCGCATCCCATCTGTTCGCACTTCCAATTTTAAATCCGGCTCAACGATGACCGTAATGGCAAACACACCTGCTTCTATTTCAATGACCGCAATTCGAGCCCTTGCCTGAACATATCCATTGTCAAACAAGGACATTCGGATGTCCTCTCGCGCCAGCTCAAGTTTCTTGGCATTAATACGATTGCCTTCTGAAATGTTGTAGTGATTTAAAATGCGGGTCACTTCTCTTTTCACGCCAATGGGCATCCCTACAAATGTGACCTTTTGAATGGTCTTCGGAAACAAATCTTTTATGAAAATGTCAAGAGACAATTGACTGTTCTCGTCCAACTCAAAATTTATGTCTATCTCTGAAAATCCCCATCCATTTTGGGTGCAGTAATTTTCAATGTCTCGACTCAAAGTATTGATTTCAACTTCACTGAAAAAGACTTTTCCGACCTGAAGTTCAAGAGAACTAATTAACCCCTGCTTAAGACGACGATATGGGACATCAATGTTGACTTCACTTAAGATAGGCGCAGGAAAGATACGATAAACAACATCAACATAGTTGGGATGCATGGGTGATTGCCGGACATCTACTTCAACGGTTGAAAACAAACCAACCTGCATCAGCGTCACCACATCATTTCTTAGTTGTGCCGGTGTCAGGGGGTCTGTGTCACTTACCTCAAGCAACGGAAAGAGATCCCCTTCTGGTCCACCACCTTGTGGGGTACTGATTGAAACAGAGGAAACAGATTTACCAACATACCATGGAACCT
>JAYYJC010000391.1:0-4264 GCA_036146655.1 Myxococcota bacterium
GAGAAGTTTGTTCAACCATGGCGCGTCGGGTGCTGTGTTTACCAATGACAAACCAAGACGCTGAGGGATTGGCGATGATGTGTGCGCCCGAAAGGGTATAAGCCGAACCAGGACGGATCCCCTTCCAACCATCTTCGCAGATCTCAAACGCAAAACGACCCAGTCCCTTTGCTTGAAAAACCAAACCACCAATGGGAACGGTAAGCCCCTTTTCATCAAGGTACTGCTCTACTCGCGTACGAGGCCAACCGGAGTACCATCTATTTTCATATTGAACATCGCCAGTGGCAAGATTTTCTTTTGGAACCAGTCCCACCAACTGCTGATTGGCCACAACTGCAACCACATTGTAGATGACATCTCGATGCCGAATGGGCAATCCAAATGCAGCCACAAGACCTTTGGTATGGCGCTTCAGATCCATCAACATCTTCCAAGACCGTTCCAAGGTCCCTTCCATGATTAACCGATCTCCCAACGAATACCCCGGTATGCACATTTCAGGGAAGACCACGAGTTTTGCACCTTTTGAGCGAGCCAGATTTAATGCTTGGGATATGCGCTGATAATTTCCAGTCCAATCCCCAACCGTTTGGTTGATGGACACACCGGCGATATGTGCTGCACGCATAGGCTTACTCCTCGATTTTTGTGCGGATATGGGTAGATGCGCCCGCAACATTAGGGGATTAATTTAACCCGTATCTTTATTTTCCAGACGAGATTTAAAACAAATTCTCATCTGGTTTTAAAAAAGGATGCAGAACAATGATCAAAGGGTACGCCCACAGCGGAACGGACAAAACTGAAATGGCAAGGACAGGTACAAAGGCCCATTGATAAAGTCGGTGAGTATCTGTTGCAATTCGCAGTTGGCCGTAACCAACCACAAGTGCAATGGCAGCTGAAAAGAGCAACTCAAGTGAGGCCTCGGTACAGCCCAGCGGTAGCAAAATGGCACAGGCTCCCCAAGGTAAAATCATCATTTTCCAGTCCATGATTCTTGGTCCATTGGTTTTTTTTCCCACATTCATAACTGGGGTTTTCAACCACCAAAAGGCCTTTGGATTGTTTGGCAGAGGAATAGGCCCAGGCTCTATGAACTTTCGAGCAAGGATGGGCGAGATAATACCGATCAAAGGCCAGAAAGACATAGCTGAAATCGCAGCAAAAACAGGTGTTCTCTCAGAACAACTTCCACCAATAAGCGCAAGAATAGCACTCATAACGACCTGTCCTTTGAGTGCAGCTAGCGTACTGGCCAGCATAAAGACCATCCCGAGCTGATCGACAAGCCCCAAAAAAAGATGGTTTATGCCAAAGACACCATTGAAGCCGACAAACAGCCATACTCCAAGCAACGCCTGCTGCGGCTCAAGCCCCCACATTACAAGGACTTCATACAATAATGGGCCACACAAAAACATCGATAATCGAGACGCCCAACGCCATGCACCATGATTTTTTACAAAAAGCAGGCGCGGCAACCATCGATAGACATAAGGCGCTGGTGGTTTTTCTTTGGGATTCATATAGAAGCGCTCATCTGGAGATAAACCGCTTTTTCGAAAAGAAAATCGAATGATTAGACTCCAAAGGAGCGTAATCAAGCCAGCTATCACGGGGCCAGGTACATCAATACCAATCATGAGGCTCCCTCTGATGCCGTAAAGGGTTGTAAAAAAGCCGCAAGCAGTATCCATTCGAGCGTTTCGCACATCACTGCACACGCAATCACAGGACAAGCCGCCAAGAGGGTATTGCATGTGTGACGGTGCCCCCAAAAGGCCATGACATGGCTCACCAAGAGTGCACCAACTGCGGCACCTAACAATGGCGCAGAGGCCGTTTGCCCAACAGAATACAGAAATAAAATCGCCAGAGCACCCCATGGCAAAAGCATAAGCTGCAAACTTCTAATGCCATCCGAGCGTGCAGCCCCAAAACCAAATTTCTGACTCAAGCGAAGATGTTTGGTGATTTCTGCGGGGGTATTTTTCTGCAATTCAAAGTTTCGCCCTTTTACTCCTCGATACAACGGTAAAATAAGAGCCATTAGAGGCAAAGGAGACCATGTGCAGAGTCCAATCAGAATGGGTGCAATGGGTAAAAACACAGCGGAAGTACAGGCGATTAAAACGCTCGCCCACGGTGCATAGGGACTAACTACAATGGCCAATAACATCAAGGCCAGACCAAACGGTTCTGTATTTCCAAGTGTGGTCGTGTAATACCCAAATAAACCGGGTAACCATGTCAAAAACCAAACCCCAAGCATCGATCGGATGGGATCTAATCCCAGCTGCCCCAACCAAAGATAAAAGCATAGACCTGCGAAGATGAGACTAAGCCATGCACCGTAACGCCACAAACGGTCTGATTCCTGCGAAAAGCGATAACCAGTCAGACCATATGGCATGGGCAATGTGCTTTCTTGAGAAAGCCAGAGCGTAAATTTGGACCACTTTGCATCTCGCCGAAAAAGATACACATAAATGCCGGCAGCTGTAATTCCAAAGGCGCCAAGCAGACCGATTGGTGACAACCAAGCCTGAATAAGCGAAATCAGTTCGACGGAAGAGGGCAAAACTGACTTCGTCTAAATGGGAAAACCAAAGCGCCGAAGCTGTGGCTCACCATGTTTGTTGACAGCCGAGACCACAGTAGACGATGGCTGAGCCCGTTTCAGGTATTTATCGAGCGCATTCATGATGGAATCGAATTGTTCAAAAGGCATTGGCTCTCCAATGCTTGCAGAGATGCGATTTAATTCGCGGGCCGGATTTTGAATCATGAGCCATGGAGTGGTTTCAATGTAGCGATAATTTCTGGACTGAAAAAGTTTTCGCATTTGAACGATGTGGCGTTCCCATTCCAATAAGCTTTTCAGGATAGCAGTATCATCTGTCACACCATTGCGGGCAATGTAATCACGAGGGTCCTCTATCACAATCAAGGCTGTCCCATCTATTAGGCCTTCAGTGAGGATTTCAAGATCATCAATATCGACATTGGGATCAACTATCCTCTTTTCAGCAGCTGACTTTAGAGCAATCACTTGCTGGCGGCACTGTTCTCGCAATGCTGCGAGTAGTTCATCTTCAGATTCACCCTCTTCTTCATCCAACCAACTAAATGCATCAAATTCTTTTTCTCGAACTTCAGAGAGTTTATCAAACAGTTTCTCCGTCTTCTCACTTAATGCACAGGCACTGGGCATCACTTGATAATGTTCGGGATTTCCAAAACAATGTTGAAAGATCTGATGGTGATCCCCGATGATGAAAATAGGTTGAGGTTCACCATCATCTTCTACAGGGAAACCAAGTCCATTGAGATGCTGAGTCACAAAATTGCGAATACCCGGAACCATGATTTCAGAGCGGCGCTCAAAGAGCGGAGTCAAGTATTCAAGACGATTGTGCATCAACATGGCATTGACGGAACGCTCGATAACAGACCGTGGAATATTGTGTACGGTGTGAACGGGACGGCGCTGCATCATTGCCCCAAGCATTCCATAGACACCGTGCCCCTCAATGGGTTGGCCAGACAGCATGGAGACCATGGCGTACATGCCCGAAAGGACATGACGGCGGTGTGGAGACATGTATCCCTGACGGCTCTGCAGATACGCTGGCTGCCAAAGGTTTTCAATATCTTCAAGTTTATCGAGCAGCACACAACCACAGGCAGATAGTAACCATGCATCCGGAATCGCCTGATACTTGAGCAATGGCTCAAGTGCACTTAGTGATGCTTGAAGTGCCTCTCCATCCCCCTGGTTCTGCATGCATTCAATGGCCAAAAGCTGCGTGTCTAATCCCGCTATACTGCTAATGTTTAGATCTTCTGCCAGTTGTGAAGCAAGCGTCACATCATTTTGCCTTAATGCAACGATACAGCGTATGTGGTCTGATTTCTCATTGTTGTTTCCAGGCAGAAGATCTGCTGCAAAGTCATCGTCCGTAAAATCAGCTAGGCGCTCTGCTTGCGCTCGTATCAAATTGTAAACACTCTCTTGGTGCGCCACATCGATTTTGGAGTATGCACAGCAAATAAGAGCCAAATAAATCGCATGAGCGCTGCATTGTTCTTGCTCTCCTGCATCAGTCAACTCGACAATTGCCTGTGCAAACTCGGTGTAAGACTTCTTATACAAAAGAGCCACTGGATAGAGAAACTGCACCCCGGTTGGAATAGATGACAGATTCCCCTGTGCTCCTTCCCATGTTTGCTTGAGCTCTTTTAAGATTGACGGACT
>JAYYJC010000392.1:0-16553 GCA_036146655.1 Myxococcota bacterium
ACGTTACGGGGGTCGTTTTCCACTCAAAACCATCCGAGAGTGTGCAGATCACTTTGACATTTCTAAAATAAGGGAGGGACAAAGCATTGTCATCGAACAGCATGGTGGAATCACAAAACAGATCGAATTCGCCCCAAACAGCTACCAAAAGTTGATCATTCGTCTTGAGCCAGAGGCCGATGTGGTCGAATTTACCGAGGCCCCCATCACCACCAAGTCCGAAGTGCTGTCACTGGACATCACATCGACCTTCTGGGAAGCGTGCACCGCCGTGGGCTTAGGTCCACAAACCATCATACAACTCGCCAAAAGCTTTGAGCACCATGTGGACTTTGCCACTGAGCTTCAAGCTGGTGCCATTCTTGATGCCGTCATCGACGGTAACTTTGCGAATGACACTCGGGTAAGTGTTGAGAAGGTTCATGCATTGCGCCTGAAAAATGCTGGAAAGAGCTATTCATTCTTTCGATTTGCCACCAAAGACGGCGACAAAATGCTCGATATGGATGGCCGAACCATCGGACGCCCCTTTCTGCGCTCCCCACTGGAATACATCCGCATCACCTCTCAATTCGGCGTCAAGCGTAAAACGGGGTACCACGGGGGCATTGACTTTGGTGCACCAACGGGCACCCCTGTCAGGGCGGTAGCGGACGGCATAGTGACTTGGGCCAAATGGAACGGAAACTACGGCAACCATGTAAAAGTCAAACACGACAAATATGGACCCTATGAAACCTCTTATTCTCACTTGTCAAAAATTAAGGTCAAAAAAGGACAACGAATCAAGCAAGGAACCATTGTGGGTTTGGTTGGTTCCACCGGACGTTCAACAGGACCGCATTTGCATTATGAAATGAAAATCAAGGGAAAAAGAGTACACCCACTCAAGCAAGATCTCCCCTACATGGATCCCATTAGCGCTGCACAAAAACCAGCTTTTATGGCTGCAAGGGACATTTTGATTGAAGTCATGGACAGCCAAAGCCTCCCAGAGACCGGCTTGCCATGATACTCCTGTTGAGCAGCATGGCACTTGCCGACTTCTGCCCAGAATCTCATACTGCTGAATTTATTTCTTGGGCAAGACCAATGCTTTTCGAATGGGGCGATTGGACCACTCAAAATGGCACGATTCAACTTCAAACTCCGGAGGCCAACGGCAAGTGGAATGTTTGGATTCCCAGACAAGACATCGCTGTGGATGCGCGCTATTCGCTTCGATTGTCGGTTGGAACAACACCCAAGACCACGGTTCTGGCCAGAGTCGCACTTGAGTCAGAGGGGCGAGATGAAATATCGGGCTACGGCCTTAGTGTTGAGGACAATCAACTAATATTGTACCGCTGGGACAAGGGAGAACGCCGTCCACTTATGCCACCGGCTTCGTTTGAACACCAAGGGGTAATTGATCTCCGCTTTGAGCTTCACGGGGACTCCTTGACCGGCTATGTCTGCTCAAGCCAAAACAATGCGTTGTTGGCAAAAGTACATGCCATGGACAGTGGCCACAGCTCAGGTCTCTGGGGTTTAATGCAAGATCCAAAGCAAGGAATGGACACCACACCCATTCAAATGCAAATCGACCGCATCCACCGATCGCCTATCATCGATGGCTTTGACATCTTCGGTACAGAGGTGTTGGTTCAAGTGGCCCACAATGCGCCCCTTCCTGATGACATAAAACCCTTCGATTTGGATCGCCCACCCTACCCTGGTCAATGGGTGCTTCTACCAAACCGTTCGTACATCGATTTGCTCACTTCAGCTGACATCCAAATCCAATATGCCACTGGACGGATCCCATATTGGGCCCGAAATGAGGCTTATCGCATGGCTTCTCCAGAGCCAGAATTCAACACAGACAATACGGGTTTTGTGCTGGACAAGACCTACAAAGATCCACGCATGGTGGCCGATCTGCTGAAGGCATACCACAGCCGCTATCCTGAAGTCACCGCCTTGCATACGCTTGGGAACAGCCGCCAAGGGCGTCCCATTTGGGCTTTGCGGATCACCGATAACCCCCAAAAGGACGAGATGGAGCCCGCAGTACTAGTGGTGGCCGCCCATCATGGCTCTGAATTGCTGTCAACAGAATATGCCCTTGACAGCATTGATGAACTGCTCCGTGGCGCACACGGCACAGACCCAAAATGGATAACCGAGCTCGACATTTGGGTCGTTCCGCTGGCCAACCCAGATGGAAACGCCTGTTTGTGGGCTCTTGACGAGAATCACGGCCGTAAAAACTGCTGGGACATGAATGGCGATGGTCAGATTGAGGCGACCGAAGGTGTCGATCTCAATCGCAATTATCCAGTTCAATGGGGTGCATTGGGCGAAAAAGGGTCTCGTTCATGGCCACACGCTTATACTTACCGTGGACCAACAGCCGGGTCTGAGTCAGAAACCCAAACCATCATGACATGGGCTCAAAGCTATCAGCCCGCCGTGGTTCTCTCATGGCACACCATGGCCAATATGATTCTGTCTCCCTACACTGTTGATGGTCTGTTGCCACTGGAGCCAGATGTTCCGTGGTTCATTGCACAGCAACTCTTAGACGGTATCCCCGCCCCCATTGGCCGTGAAACGCCTCCAAGACTTCGACGGAAATTGTATTCTGTGGATGGGGTAGACCAAGACTGGCATTTGTTTAACCATGGTGCCATGGCTTACATTGTGGAAGGCTCGCATCACAACCCCCTCGACATGACGACTCGCAATGCATCAGTGGCACTGTATCGCCCCATCCGGAATCGAATACTCGAGCATTTGTCTGCAGGCCCTGCAATCCGGATACAAGTGGTCGATGGCAGTGGCCAACCCATTCGAGCTGCAGTCCAATTGGAGGGTCTCACACTCAGCAACGGCGAGTTGTGGCAAACCAGACAGCACGATGGCCGATGGGACTTTTTAGTCCCTGAACACAAAAACTATTCCCTTCGGATTAAAGCCGAGGGCTATCGACAGAAAACGGTTGAGGTGGATACACAAGCACTGACCAAAATCGTGCTAAACCCTTGACGAGTAGCACTGTATTAAGGAGAAGGGGGCACATAGCTTCCGTAGACACAGAGTACACCAGCCAAAGGGTGGCCCGATACACTGTTGGCTGCATGGGTATCCAACGAACATGAGCCGCCACCATAGTAGAGATCATACCAGCCTTCTCCCGGTGTGGAGTAACCATGTGATGGTGAGATGTATAAATCGCCGTGATCATTTAGATTGCATCCACCTCGGCGCTTTTGACCGGTCCGAATGTAACTGGTGTCCCCCGATGTCGAGCGGCTTTGATACCAATTCCCAAAATCACTACTCTCTTGCTGGGTTGGATACGGTAAACCCAGACTTTGAACCAAATCGTAAGTCACTGGGGTGAAACCCGGCGCACACATGTCAAAGTTTTGGGTGTAGGTGGTGATGTTGCTGTCATTCACACAAGCCCACATGCCAGTGACCACTTCCATCATCCATTCGGCGTCTCCAGAGCAGCCCACCGATAAAATGTTGGCTTGAGCAGTCGCAGAGACTCCAAAGTCTGTACCGTCATCTGGGACAACTGTACACGCCCACACTTCACCATCAGTGGTTTCACTGCTTGGTATGGTGTCTCCTGAATGGTTGGTTGTGTTTGTCGACCCCATAAATGGGCTTCCATTGACCGTCCATTCAAACAGATAGGCCACAAAATCCCCATCCAAATCCACACTGTCTACATCGATTTCACAGATCAAGTCTTCGCTGTCTTGTGCCGTCGGTGGACTGACGGATATACTCGGCGGTTCAGGCGGCGTATTTGAAATCACCAGCACAGCGGTTTGCGACACTCCCGTCGACTGACCATCAAAAGGAGTAACGGTGACACTGACCATGTCGTCTCTCATAAAGTAGCCGGCGCTCAAGACATCTCCAGCAACAGATGTGCTGATGCCATTGATCGACCATGAATAAGCGAGTGTTACCGGATCTCCTTCGGGGTCAGTGACCACCACATTGACGGTTAATGTGTCACTGGTAGTGGCGGGATCTGGAGATATTGACAAATCGGAAATCACAGGCGGTCCATTGCTCACCGTTAATTCCGCTGACACTGGCTGACTGCTGTCCATGCCATCGTTGACAGTCACCTCACACCGAATCACATCGTTGAGTGAAAATGGACCCGCCAAAAATCCAGTGGTGCCAACAAAATTGCCATTCACATACCAATCAATGCTTGTGGTCAGAGGATCTCCGTCGCCATCGGTTGCGGTCTCAGAACAAGTCATGACTGAAGAGGATGCCGGTGGGTCTGGAGACATCACCACTGATGAAATCACCGGTACTTGATTGGATACGGTTTCAACTGCCGTCGCTGTGCTGGTCGCACCATTGGAGTCTGTCACTTCTACGATGCATGCCAAGAGATCTCCACGCACGGCCAAGGCGAGACTCATGCTGCTACCATTGGCCATCGGTGCGCCATTGATTGTCCAGTTGTACGATATCGTGAGCGCATCATCGTCTGGATCACTTGCAATTGCCGTACACTCGGCTGTATCGCTCGAGCTTGGATTGCTCGGAGATATTACAAGACTTACAATACTGGGATCGCTGTTTAATACTGTAAATGACGATGCGCCAGCGGCCATTGCGCCATCCGAATCAGTGGCGGTCAGTTCACAAGCCACCGATTGCCCCACATCGGCCATTGTGGAATCAATGGTTAGACTGGCGGTAGTTCCAAGGGTCAATCCTGTCGTTTGATTGACCCACAGAAATGTTTCAACAGGGACTTCATCTGGATCCGTGACTGTTGCTGAGCAGGTCACAGTATCCCCCACCTGCGCTGAACTGGGAGTCACAACCACCGCACTAACCACTGGCGGGGAATTCGACACAACCGTATCGGACCCACCTGAGGGACCATTGCCGAAACCATCAGAAGGGGTGGCTTCAACGGACCAAACCTCGCCTTTGGCAGTTGCACTCGAAGGTACCGTTTGACCAGTATAATTGGTTAAGACCCCGTTTTTAGACCATGCATAAGAATAGCTAATGCTCTGTCCTTCTGCATCAGTAGAACCATACGCTGTCGCAGTAATTGTACTGGTGGTAAAAGCAGGATCTGGGGTGATGTCGACAGTTGGCTCTGTTGGCAGGGCATTGACCGTCAACACGATAGACGCATCGCCAATTAAACCATCTCCGTCAGTGGCTCGCACTGTCACAATGTGCTGACCCGCAGACAACTGAACTGAGGCCTGAGCCAATCCCGAAGAGGTCGCCGGAAATGTCGAAAAATTTCCATCAATGCTCGATATCCATTCCATCTCAAGTTGATTTTCTGCCGTTGAATCATCTGAAACCGTTGCCGTAAAGGTCGTTGTGGTTCCCGCATTGACTGTGGCTCCGTCTGCAGGACTGTCGATGTGTACACTTGGCGGTTCGCCGATCGTCAGAAATATTTCATCGGCACATGTGGCTGTTCCATCGGTCACATCCAAGCGAATGCTGTGACTTCCAGCACTTAAACCAGCGGTTGACAGCAATATCTCACCCGAAGATGTGGGATTGACAACCGCCAGTTGCCCATCCAGGCTTGACGCCCAAGTGGCCTCCAAAGTGGTGGGGTCAGACTCTGCGTCGCTTGTCGTACCTTCAAAATAAATGGCTTCTCCCAACACACTGATGCTGTTGGACTGTGGACTTGTGATCTCACACAACGGGGGGGTATTGGGCGGACCCACCAGTATCGTGACATCGGTTTGGCTTTGCTTCCCCGTTGAATCGGTCACGGTGGCTTGAATAAAATGTTGCCCCTCGATGAGGTAGGCTGAACCTGAAAGCAGACCATCTGAGTCTGAAAACTCAGGAAGCGGCAGTTCCCCTTCCAAGCTGGATGACCACTTTACGCTGAGTTCCTCTGAAGGATCTTCAGTATCTCCCACCATGGCCGCAAACTCAACCAATCGGTCCGAGGTGTAATTGCCCGACTCTGTTGGGCTGCTGAGGCTAATGGTGGGCGCTTCAGTGGGAGTCACAGTGATCAAGACCTCGTTCTGTCCACCCGACCCGTCGGGGTCTCGAACTTCAGCCACAACACGGGTAGAGTCAATGCCTGCACGAATGTCACAGTAGGATGTACCTGAGACATCAGGTGCAGCCCAATCGCATACAAGATCGGTGTTGACATACCACGACACCAGCAGATCTTCTGAATCATGATTGGGGTCCGATACAGCAGCTCGAAAAGACTCTAGGACTCCTTCTTCAAGGGCAGCGTTGTCGCTGTGTGAAGTAATGGTAATTTCAGGGTTTGCATTGTAGGCTTTGACACCTTCTTCCGACTGACAGGCAAATAACAACCAAAACATGAGCACTCCTTAAGTAGACTTCATCTTAGCATAAGCCCCCATGTCAAAGAAAACTATTCAGACTGTGGAAGCAATTTTTTGGCGTCTGTCAGATTGGCTGCACAGCGAAAACCAAAATGGTGGTACGGGTCGTTGCTCGGCACATGCGGCCGTCTATGCCAAGCTGTTGCATGTTCGGCTGGCCAATACCAAGACCCCCCTTTCACCATTTTTAACCGGTGCCCTGAACATTTTTCTGCACCATTACAAGGACCAAGGGGGTCCGTACCGGTGCAGGCTTCCCCACAGGCATCCAGAGAGGGACTAAACCAATCCGCCACCCATTCTTCGGCATTTCCAACCATGTCATAGAGCTGGTATTCGCCAGCAGGCATCAAGCCGACCTCCCATGTTCTCCCCTTTTCAGGGTGAGAACCCTTTTCTTTTTTAACCCCACAACTTCGCCCCGAATTGTCTTTGACAACCGCATTGCTGCAGCTGACCAAATCCGTGCCAAAAGGCGTTTGTGCTCCTGCCGTTCCTCGAGCCGCTTTTTCCCACTGTGCCTCAGTCGGCAATCGTTTTCCTTGAGCCAAGCAGTAGGTATTTGCCGCATACCAACTCACTCCTACCATGGGTTGATTGGACCGACTGTAATCTGAGTATCTCGGCTTGGCTGGTGGACATTGTCCGTCTTTCACACATGCTTGATAGGCTGAAAAGGTGACCTCAGTGGTATCCATGTAAAATGTCTGAAGCCAAATCTCGTCTATTGGTCCGTATTGGGTTTTTTGGGCGATGTTTTCGTATTGATCACATTCATGCATTCCCTCATACCCTCGGATAAAGGGCCCCCCATCAATGCAGCGCATGCCTTCAGGAGAATCGTCCAGACACGGTTTCATTTCAACGCCGTCAGGGGCGAATAATGTAGTGGGTTCCACTTCCAATGGCTCAGGCTCAAACATCGGGAGCTGTGGCTCTACTATTAACGGTTCTGGAGGTGGTGTGGGTGCGCCAGCACATGCCATTAATATGGAAAATACGGTGATTATTCTTCCGTTCATGCGGCAATCATACCTCAAATCAATCTCTCAATGCCTTTATTTATGACGCATCCACCAGAGTGCAAGTCCGCTGCAGAACAATATTGACACGATCCAGGCCAAAAATGCGCCTAAGGCAGGACCCATTGTTGGAAACAACCAAGCACACAGCAAGGCATATCCTGAGACACTTGATGAGCCCAGCATCATTGGACCAACCGCACCAGCTTGAACAGAATGACCTTGTGCCAGCCATACTGATACCATTGTGGTCAAAAAAATGGCGGGAAAGACGGACGCCATTCCCGCAAGAATGGCAATCCCAAGAGACGATAAAAATACCGCAAACCCCACTGCAGCCGCAGCCAAAGCCCCTCGTGAAAACAGCATAACAACAGATACTTTTTGGCTTCCCTTAGGCGCCGGTGGGGCATTGCTGGTCGCCCAAAGCCCCAAACAGATTGCCAGAACAAAACTCAGGCTGCCTTCTAGAAAGGGTGACACCAATTTCCATTGGAGGGCCCCAATACACAAAACAGCACAGACTGCCCACCCACTTACTCCGATGACAGCCATCAAAAACAACTGCCGTTTCAAGCCAATCTGAGGAAGTTTGGGCGGAACAATACGCCACAAGAGCAAAAATAGGGCGTTGATAAGCATCCCCACTGGCACAATGTAAAGCGAGTCACGAAAATCAATCAAATTGTCAGCAGTGTACCAAAAACCGATGCTTGCGGGTATGATGGTGGTTGGAATGCTGGCCAAAATACCACCGTACTTACCACCAAGACGCTCTATGGCAACTGTGGCAAGTATCGCGACAACACCCGAAAAGAGAGCTGAAAGAAGGACATGCAACGGGCCACCTCAGATGACTAGGATGTAAGGAATAACCGATTTTAAGGACCGGTTGAACTCAGATTAAGTGACATGGGTCAATATAGAGAACTTGACCAAATTAATCACATGCCATGGTCCAAAAAACTTCGATTTAGAGGAATTGGCTTTATTCAACTGTGATCAACTGCGTGTAAATCTTGAAGACCAGAAAACTGACGTTCAATCAGTTTGTAGTAAAGTCCTTTTTGGGCCATGAGCTCCACATGAGATCCGATTTCTTGTATCCGTCCATCGGCAAGCACGGCCACTCGATCGGCTTCTTGAATTGTAGATAAACGGTGCGCAATCACCAATGTGGTTCGATCAGCCATCAACCGCTCAAGGGCCTCTTGAACCAAGTGCTCACTTTCCGCATCCAATGCGCTGGTGGCCTCGTCTAAGATCAGAATTTTGGGATTTTTAAGCAATGCTCTGGCGATCGCCACCCGTTGTTTTTGGCCTCCTGAAAGACGGACACCTCTTTCTCCCACCAGTGTCTGGTACCCATCTGAAAAGGAGACAATAAAATCGTGAGCATTGGCTGATGTCGCCGCATCAATCACCTCCTCCATGCTGGCATCCGGACGGGCATACCGAATGTTATCTGCCACCGATGCCGCAAACAAGATGGGCTCCTGTGAAACCACCCCCACCTGTGCACGAAGCCAATCCAACTTTAAACGGGATACGGCATTTCCATCAAGGGTTATTTGACCTGAGACAGGATCATACATTCTAGACATCAATGCAGCAATGGTTGACTTGCCACTGCCAGAAGGTCCAACCAGAGCGAGAACTTCGCCCAAACGGATCTCGAGTTGGCACTGGGATAACACGGCATTGTCTGGTCGGGTTGGGTAAGCAAAATCCACTTTGTCAAAACAAACAGCCCCTGCACAATTGTGAGGCACCAGTTCACCATCTTGTATGGAAGGAACTTGCTCGATCAGGTCAAAAACCCGTTCTGTGGCTCCCATTGCCTTGGCAAAATCTTCATAAAGAGAGCTCAGTGCTCCAATCGAGAAAGCCACAGTGAAGGTGTAGAGCATAAATGAGGTCAGTGCTCCAAAAGCCATTTCGCCAGCAGCCAATAAGGTTCCACCGTACCACAAAACAACGCCAATGGCACTCAAGCCTGCCAAACTCACCAAGCCCTGAAAGGTCGCACCAAGAAAGGCACGTTTTTTGGCCAACACAAAAGCAGATTCAATGGCGTTTCGGTACTGTACAACGGCGGCATGCTCCTGTGCAAAAGCCCTGACGGTTCTGATTCCACTCAGCGCTTCCTCTGCAGTGGCGGTTGATTCCGCCAACGCATCTTGTACCTTCACCGACAATGTGCGCAACATACGTCCATACAGTCCAGCACCACCCGCCACCAAGGGCACGGTCAGCAGCATTAAAAAGGTTAGTTTCCATGAAATCCAAAGTAAAATACCGATTGATCCGAGCACGCTGATCAGAAAGCGAAGACCCATTGAGATGTTCACTGTGACGGCTTTTTGCAAGACAGTCGTGTCAGCGGCAAGTCGATTGGTTAACTCACCGGTACGATGGGTATCAAAAAAAGCAATGTCTTGCCGCATGAGAGCCTCAAACAGCGTTCCCTGCAACCGCATAACAATCCGTTCGCCAGCGACGGTAAACAAATAAGACCGAAAGAAGGTGGCAATACCCACTCCGACAAAAGTCAGTAATAGCGTTACTGCATAGCCATTAATGACTTCTGTCCCCCCACCATCCATGATGTCATCTATGAACCACCCAACAATGGTAGGTAAACTCAGATTGAGGCCGCTGGACGCCATGAGAAAGACAGTCGCCAACAAAAGGGTTTTGGACTCTGTCCGAGAGAGCCTCAGCAATTCTTTTAAACGGGGAGACAGGTGATATTGTCCTATTTACCAGTCATTCCAATCGTCTTCTTCGCGATTCTTTCGGCGCTTACGGCGTTCATTGCCGTTCTCACCATCATTGTCACGGCGGCGACGATTTTTGTTACCCCAAGACTTTCGTGCTGTCTTGCCCCATTTGGAGCGGTTTTCCAAGTCTTGAACGGGTGAATCTGAAGAGATCTCTTCTGAATTTGATTTGGGAATATTGATCTCGTCAACAACAGGTTGTTGTGGTTTCCGATCACGGTTGCGGAACTGATCTCGATGGCCATGGCCCTCAGAACGCTGTCCTTGGTGTCGGCGAGGACCATCGTTGTTGAATCTAGAGCGATCGTTGCTTCGGTTGCGGTCATTGCCGCCTCTGCGAAAAGACTTCTTTTGGGGACGATCCTCTGTTTTATTCACCCGCAAACGGCGTCCGTCAAGCTCTGCTCCATTCATGGCTTTGATTGCAGCTTCAGCTGATTCAGCGTTCTCAAAAGTTACAAAACCAAACCCGCGAGAGCGATCACTGTCTCGCTCCATAACGACCACCGCATCTTCAATCACACCGAAAGAAGAAAAGGCATTCTTCAGCCCATCAGTCCGTGTTTTCCAAGCCAAGCCGCCCACAAAAAGCTTAACGCTCATTTTATTACCTGTAGGGCAAATAGCCCATTGTTGTCAAAGCTCAGCCACCAACTCAGAAGATGGCCGTTGCTGCGTCCCTTATACTATTGATCTGAGTCATTTAGGAATTATCGTCAATCTCGTTAGAGAGCAAATACCAACCTATGGAATTGTGATTTTTTCATCTAAATTAAGAAATGACACATGTGAAGGCAGCTTGTTTTCAAGCTCGTGATAGACGAGATTTTCTTCTGTTATTCGCCATTTTTCAGCTTTTACTTTCAGATCAAAAACACCTGAATCCACAAATGATAAGTCAATCTCAATGGATCTTTTCTCTTTGGGCGCCAAACGGTTGTCTGAGAGTAACTTGACTGTTGGATACCACTGATATATTGACCCAATCTTAAGTTCACGGTGCGCAACGACTCTGTCATTTGAGTCTGTTACGGTTGCATAAATACGGATAAATCGCTCAGGATCACCTGCGGGCAACATGTGCCCAGCATTGGCATTTTCATAGTCTATCCGGAGGACTGGATTAGACGGGTCAAAAGGCTGAATTGAAACATTAAGCCCATGCTTATAATATTCGGCCATCTGTTCAATGTCTTTTGCATGTGCTTTTGACTTTGGAATGCGCGAACCACCAAAGAAATGCCTTCGATTCGATTTGACGGGCCCGCCAGATACTGTTGGCCGTTCTACTGTTGGCATATGACAACTCTGACAACTTTGCCCATCTTTCCATTGAGGTGAAGCCGCATGTTCTTCTCCGGTTGAAAACACACACGCCAGATTTTGATCTGGGAAATAGGCCTCGGCTTGATGACAGGTATTACAGGCTTCAGGTTTCAAAAGAGCTTCTGATTTTTGCACGGGATGAGGTGCATTCGCTGTACCCGTTGGTCCAAGAATGACGCCCTCACCCAAATGACAACTGATGCATCCCACGCCCTCTTCTCGCAGTTCAGAGTCGAACATTGGATTGGGAATGGTCGCCGCAAAATCAAGTCCTTTTGAAAGGTCGACCACCAGTTGAGGCAGCTGATCCCAATAAGGGGTATGACATCGCACGCACATCCATTCCACATTTCCTCCGTTCTGTGTGGGCTTTTTGAGCTCTGCTTGAAACTGAAGATCTGTCCATGCATAGGAATGGGTGGAGATCGACCATTCGTTGTAAATTTCAGTATGACACTCCCCACAACTGGCTGAAGACAGAGATGACAGTCCTGTTGGAACCGACTTTGGAAAAATGGGTTGAAGATAGGTCGGTTGCTTGGAATAGACTTCAATTGAATCTGATACATCAGGTACTTTGGCCTCAGGTTCGTTGAGCTGACACCCCCACAACCAAATGCTGATAATCACCCAGCCACCTTCTTTTTGAACACCATCGTCACAATGTCTCCCTTCCACCGATTAAGTAACGGACTCACAATGAGATCAAGAAGAATCATGACCGGCAGAAGACACAGCCCCCCAATAAAAGAACAAATTCGAACCAAAACCTGATCTCTGTAAGGTGAATAGGACCCCCACTTGGCCCGAACAAAAACAATCCACCCCATGGTCAATGGCATTGGGTAAGCAGCAAAGGCTTGAGCACAGGGTTCGAAACCATGCCGTCTCATTAGTTGAATCAAGCCCTCTGGAGAGAATAAGTGCAAATGCTGAGGTGGAAGATGACACCACCAGTACGATTGCCAGAGTTTCAATGCCCATCCCGACGAAATCGGTACTTCAATGAGCACTCGTCCGTCTGGCTCTAAAAGTGAATGGGCATGCGACAAGGTGTCATTGGGATCCGTCAGATGCTCAATGATGTGGTTGAATGTAATGACATCGTATCCAGACTGTTCAATGGAGTGAAAATCAACTTGTCGAACCTCAATTCCACCCAACTTTCTCGCATAATCAGCGGCATGAGAAGACAGTTCAACCCCCAAACAATGGGCAGTCTCAAATTGCTCAGACAGCTTTTTTAGAGAAAATCCCATGCCACAGCCTGCATCTAAAATACGCCTCGGTCTCTTAGGCACAGCGTCCAAAAGCATTTTTGCACGTCGATTTTGAAGCCAAACATCAAAACGAGATTGTCCAATTTTGATCATTTCGTCTTTCTTTTCAGCAGCATAAAGGCTCTCATACAATTGACGAAGTTCATCGGCATTTGGAATGGGGAAAATACTGCCATGCTGACAGTTCTGGCAATGGACATAGTCCCAAGACCCTTCATGACCAAAAGACACATCTGTAATGGTATAGGCTTTGACATACTGGTCTGAGCCACACACAATGCACTTAAATGACATTACTCCTCCTCAACTGAACAGTATACCGACATTTTTTGAAATAGATCAGAACGATATTGAGGCTCATCGACCCCTGCCAACCAGCCCATGGCCAAAGAACAGTCGTGATGCGCCACAGCATACAAAATTGCCTGCACATACAGGTCATTTTCCGGTTTACCATGCAAATCAAGCACTTGTTCAATCCATTCCCGATCGATGTGATTAAATGACTTTGGGTATTGACGATGAAGTGCGAGTCTGAACCGAGCAGCTCTGCTTCCCCACTCGCCCTTTTGCCAAATGAGCGGTTCTATCACTTGATCAGCGGTCAGTGGCTCTCCCCAATGGGACAGCTCAACCGCATAGTCATAACGCACATCAGGCACGGCGGAAAGCACATCAAACTGAGCAGAAAGATTTTTAAGTACACTGGGCAAATCCCATTGAACTGTCGACAGTATCCGTTCAAATTGGTCTGTGCGAGCATATGCACTGCGATGCAACCAGTACCCCACGCGGAGAACCCACAACCCTTTAATGTGCTGATGTTCGACCACATGATAAGGCCCCATTTGCATCTCAAAACGACGCACGCCCTTTTCCAATGTGCTTGTGTTGAGTTTTGTCAGTGGATGCTCAAGCTGTGTCTCCCACCATGCGCGTACGGTCTCTTCCGTCGAGACAGGTGGCACTTCAACACGCCAAAAGCTCACAAATGCGTACGCCGTGTCTACCGGATGAACCGAGAAGACATCAATTTTGGGAAATGATTGAGACTTCAAACGGCTCGGATGTTGAAAGGACACCCCTAGATCAGCCCGTTCATAGTGGTCCCAACTTTGCCATTTTTCCCATGGCCCCAATGTTGGAGTCAAAAATAACAGCAACGACACCACCCAAACACTCCCATTAAGGCGTCTTATTCCTTGGATCCCCAAGATAAGGCCCCCCAGAAAACCACCCAAGTGTCCAAGATGTGAGATTTGTGCACTGCTTAGACCAATGATTTGAACAGACGCAAAAATCACAAATGTTCCCCATCCATAGTGCCATCGAACGGTATTTGGAATGGACTTGGAATACCGAAATCCCAATGCGACTTGTGCCCCCCATAGACCAAAACCCATAATTGAAGAACCCACCACTGGCCTTTCTGAACCCAGACATACAAAAAGACCTCCAATTGCAGAGGCCATCAAAAGAACTTGAGCGAGCCCTTTGTATCGTAAGATGTGTTCTACACGGAGCCCGCAGTAGCAAATAACAGCACAATTGATTAAAAAATGAGACATCGAAAGATGCAAAAATTGAGCTGTGATGGGACTGTACCAATGGCCATCTAATACCGTAGAGCCCCATCCCAGAATCCATCGGTGAGCGACCCAGTCTTGAAAAGTCGGCTCCGTCTGCTGAGCGACAAAGACAATCAAGAGTGTGACTACCACGGCAACAGTACACCATGGGGTTTTGGACTGTCGAAGTCGCTCAGCAACAATGGCATGTTCACTTGACACTTCGCAAAACAGTTCAGGGACTTGCCTAGCAGGGAGAGTACGATTGCCTGTCCAGTCAGGATGCTGAATGAGTGTATCAATGGGAAGCTGACCTGTTCGAAGCCGTTGCCTCAAATCGCCTTCTTCCATCGGGCCGGCACCGTTCGGACCATTTACGATAGGGTGCTGTTCTGACACTGTCGTTCCATTGGTTGTTATGCGACTGGTGCGCCACTTAAAGTGCGCACCACAACGCTTGCACAGGCAAGACCAAAAGCCCCAGTCACAAAACCGGCTGTCCCCCAAATCTGCGAACGCTCTTCGCAACTGTGATGTGTGTTCTCACCGTTGGGACAAACACAGTCAAACTCGCCATTGTGATCATAAGATAATATTTCAGGACGCTGGAGAGGCTCTGCGGAGTAAACAGCAGGAATGCCCCATTGACCTTTGCGGGGAAAGTCGTAGTGTTTACGAAGCACTTTCCGCACATTCATTGCAAGGGGATCGACCTTGGTCAAAGACAAATCGGCCACTTGAATCTTGGTTGGGTCCCACCGCCCAGAAGCACCGGTCGAACACACAACCGGTATTCCTCTCTCACGGCATGTGTTCAGCAAGTGACACTTGGCGGTGATATTGTCTATGGCATCGACAATAAAATCAGGGGGATTTTTACCAGACAGCAGCATGTCAGATGTCCGATCCTCATAAAAGAGTGGCACAGCACGGACGGTGGCTTGCGGATTGATGAGCCGAAGCCGCTCTGCCAAAACATTTGCCTTTGGCTTACCGACGGTACCTCGCATGGCCTGCAATTGACGGTTCACATTGGTCACACAAACCAAATCAAAGTCGACCAAAGACACTGTCCCAACCCCTGAACGGACCAAAGATTCTGCTGCGAAAGAGCCAACACCGCCCAAACCGATGACCATGACATGGCTCTTAGACAATCTGGCCATGGTGTGCTCTCCAGCCAATCTGGCCATTCGATCGAAACGACGATGCAAACGAAATGTGTCGGACATTGGTGCTCCTTGAGTGAACTAAATTTAACACTAAATCCGTGTGTCGGTTCAATTATGCGAGACCACTTCAGTTCAATTCACACAAAAAACAACTTCTATGATTCAAATACAGTGCCCACCAAATGGCAGATATTTTGCACACATGCCGTTTCATTCTTTGACCATATGCCTTAGCTGAGACCATCAAATTGGTTCAGAGATACCAATCCCGAACGGCTTTTGAGTAGCAAGTTCAAACTTGGTTGGAAGAGCTATCTTGTGAAGTTTTTTGAAAGGCAACCCTTTCTTTTGGACGGTCTACCAACCAATCCTCAGAGGGGCTGAAGGAACAGTCCATTGCAATAATCTTCTACGGATTGTCATAGACATTCCACAATCAAACGGCTAATGTAGGAAACAAAACAATTTACGGTATCGGGTATGGTCGTTTTTTTTACTTTCTTATTCTCTGCATGCAGTGATTACGACTTTAAAGAGCTACAAGACGGTGAAAATGTGGCTGACACTGCTGCTTCACCTGGCATTACCGACACAGGAAACTCCCCATCAGAAAGCGACTCTGGACAAGACCAGGCAGACACTGCAATTACTGAAGAGCCAGACATAGCCACTGAATTTATTTATCTCAATAGCGAAAATCAACTCTTCTCTTGGAATCCCGGCGAGGGAAAGGTCTTAGTGGGCACCTTCAGCGACAGTTCAGTTCGAATGACTGATATTGCCATAGATCTGGACGGAAACATGTATGGGATTGCTTCGACCGAGTTGTATCGGATCGACGCTCAAACCGCAGAAGTTACTTACGAATGCTCCATTGATCAATATGCCAACGGTCTAACCTTTATCAGTAACGGTCAATTGCTTGCGGCAGGTGCTGGAATATTTGTAATTGATCTCGACACCTGTGTCACCACTGTGATCAGTACCGGAAGTGGCTATCAAACCGCCGGTGA
>JAYYJC010000393.1:0-8395 GCA_036146655.1 Myxococcota bacterium
CAGGAGAGGTAAACAAAATGGCCTCAATGGCTTTGCTTAAAAAATGCTCTGGAGGCGGTTCGTCAGTATCGTCTGGACGATTCGTCCGTTGAAAAGGACTTGGCAACGGCCGAGGAGGAATCGAGTCCAGCGGCAGCAAAATCAGCTGGGAACGCTTGGGGGGATCATCCTGCATTTAGAATTCTCCAATCATACTTTGAATGGGCGGTAAGTTGGGTAAACGGCTTATTGACAAGTGGATTGGAGCGAGATGATCGCTTTGATTCACATATACATATTGTAACCGTATCAACTCCAAAGTGGCGAGGAAGCAGATAATTCTGTTGCTTTTATTGTCGTGTTTGCGAAGCAACACTTGAAGTGTTGTCTTGTTTGCGGAGAGTTCATCAAGGAGCCATTCTGCCATCGCACTTAGCGAATAGGGCGTGCTTTCAATAACCAACGCACTATCTTCGCTTTCATGTTGATGTATGAGCCGTTGAAATATATGAAGCAGGCCGTATGCATCAATGTTGGTTTGAACTTTATGGACCTCATCAACTTCTGGTTCTGGTCGAATAAAGACATCTTGGTTGAGCAGCGGGGTTAGGCTAAGGTTCTTCGCCGCTTCACGGTATCTTTCATATTGAATAATCTGATTTCTAAGCCTATTTTGAACATCTTCTGGTGAGGGTTCGTCGGCAACAATTTCAGAGTTCAATTGTCTCAAACCCAGAATATCTTGTGATTTGATGTAGCAAAGTGTTGCGGCAATCAGAAGAAAGTCTCCAGCCGTATCCAAGTCCATGAGTTGTATATGCTCAAGTGCTTGAAGATAACTATCTGTGATGTCTGACAGTTTGATCTCTTTGATACCAACGCCTTGTCGACGCACCAAATAAAGCAAAAGCTCTAATGGCCCGTCAAAGTCATCGGTTCGAACCCGCTGAGTGTCAAAGTCAAATGCCGTCATCTACCCGTCTCGATTAAATCGTATTATATCCGTATTGACCACCGCCTTTCAAGGCAACACAGGATATTTTGCACTTAATGACAACATTCAGCGCTTCAACTGCCAAAAAAACACTCATCAAACTCATTGTTGTTCAGTGGGGACTTGTTGTTATTATCGGCTTAACCGCATGGATTTTAAATAAGCCTGTGAATAATGTCATGGAAAAGGTAAATGACATTACACCTGAGCAACAGGCATACATTGATGAATTAATTTCTACTTTGACTCCAAATGGAGCACTCATTGAGGAAAACAAACGGCAAGCCGAATTCTTTCTTTACATGCTTGCTGAGGGCACCAACTGGACTGTCAGTGAGATCCGTCCCATCACCCGTATTCCAGACGAAGGAATCATTCCCACTGACTATCGATTGGTTATGACTGGTGATCCCTTCAATCTCCCTGTTTTCTTTGATGGAATCTACAGGCAGCCTTCAATTGCCATGATTCAGTCAATTGAAATGCACATGAGGGGTAGAGGAGACTCCAAAGTCATCGTTCGCATCCGCTATTTTCATCCAGAAATTTTAGATGTGCCCGACTATGTTTTAGATGGACTTGAACCAACAGCCATGGAAACAGTTAAGAAGGGTTGGCTGCTGTGGAGTTGGAAGGATTGGGAGCTTCAAGCTGAGAAACTCCGTGCAGACGAACTCAAACGACGCCGATCTTTGCAGTTTGAATTGGCTGGTCCAATCATTTCACTGCGCAATAAAAGTCAAGGTGAACTTCTGTGGTCAGAAGTCGGCGGATTACAAGTCAGGGATTAAGTGGGATTTGGTGGACAAAGAGGTGGATAGTGTCCTCTATTTAAGTGCTCCAAAAAGAAGCCATCACATTGTCCATCCAAAGGACAAAACCGACACGCATCTACTTTATGAAATTGTAGAACATTCGGTAAAAAAAGCAGGGCATTGTCTTTTTGATGGTCCGAATCAACATACCACCGGTTGCCAGTTTGACGAAATGGAAATTTAAGTGGTGCGAGATAGCAAAGAGGAAGGCCTTTGACATGTATCCGAAGGTGTGGGCATTGCTTTTGACACTGTTTGAGGGAGGCTCTAATGTGCTCAACGGTGTGATTAGATGGAGGGGTTTGGCTTGGGTAAGGGTAGTGAAAGCTCACCAAAGCACCTTTCCAAATGCGCAGTTGAGCGATGAGTTCTTCCCAATGGCTCAGATTGTCATGGTTAAGCATAATGCTGAGATCGATGTCTGTTGCAGTCTGTTTTGTTATTACCATCAGGTTTTCAATAGACTTTACGCTGCAAACCCGTTTGATTTGAAAGTCAGCATGGCTTTTAATATTTTGGGTGTGTTCTACATATTGGTGATCAAGATGTAAGATCAGCTTTATGAAGCCCAAAGACTTAAACTGTTCGATGCGATTTACGATTAGTGTGACATAGTCTTCCGTTAATCCACTTAGAATGAGACTCGTGCACGGACGGCTTCGAGGACCGTCTAATCCAGTAGTAAAGTAGTGAAGATTGTCATCAAACTCATCCACAGTCATGGTTCGGGTTGGTGTCGGGGCTTTGCCTGGTATTCTTTGCGGATGATTCAGGTTAAGTCTGATTTGAACGGCACGGGGGTAGGCCACGACCCCTTGAGGGGTCCATCGAATCATCCGTTTAGTGCCCGTTGAATGCTCAGCAACTTCTTGTTTACTGAACGCAGTCGGTTTCCAGCTGTGCTCAACATGCGTTGAAGTATTTTACAACCGAGTTCAGGATCTTGAGCATAAAATTGCTGTAAGCTGTCATGCCGAATGATGATGACAGAACCTTTTGAAATGGCTTCTACCGTTGCACTTCTCGAAGTGTATTCGAGTGGCCCAAGTTCTCCAAAGTGCTGTCCGGACTCTAGTTCTGCCAATGCCATGTTACCAGAACGGACCAAGACTTTCCCAGAAGTAATCACATACAGTGAGTCTCCCACTTCATCTTCACGAACCAGTACATCTCCAGCATTAAAATCTAAATCATCGCATATTCGAGACAACTTCATTCGCTCTGGATAGTTCAAATCTCTGAATAAAAATAACGAATCCATCGCCTGTGCTCTACTTGATACACGGGCTGGTTCAGTTCCAAAGCTGGGTTTAAAGAGCACAATTCCAATGTTATCGGGACCGCCTTTGTCCAGTGCCGCCTGAAACAATTCCTCTGCGCATTCTTCAACCTTTTCAGCGTTGAGTGCAGTTTCAATGACATTTTCAGGAACGGGGTCTGAAAGACCGTCCGAGCACATCAAAATGGTGTCTCCATCTAATATAGGAATATAGATAATGTCAGGTTGTACCGTTGGTTTTAAGCCGATGGCTCTGGTGATTAAGTTTCGATAACGGCTTTTTCGAGCGTCTTCGAGGCTCATACGGCCCATCTTTACGAGTTCGTTTACCATAGAGTGGTCTTCTGTCACTTGACGCAGTTGTCCATTTCTATGAAGGTAAGCTCTCGAGTCTCCAACATGTCCGACATAGAGATCTCCCTTGACCACAAATGATACGACAAGCGTTGTGAGCATTCCATTTTGATCTCTTCGTTCTGATTCGTCAAATACGGCTTGAGAAGCTCTTTGGAAAAGTTGTTCCAACAGGGTCAAAACATCACGTCTCAGTTGGTTTTTAGAGATTGCATCTGCACTTTGTCGCAGTGCCAAGATCTCTGGTTTCGCATTTTCAAATGTCTTGATGGCAGTGGCTGCGGCCACATCACCATCCAAATGACCTCCTACACCATCAGCAAGTAAAAATAAACCAATTTCAGAATCTGCATACACTGCGTCTTGATTGTCTTTGCGACGAAGTCCTACATGAGTTTTGGCCAAATGAGGTATCATCTTCCCTCCGTTGAAATGCGGTAACTCCAATGAAGTTATCTTATTTCAATTGGGTATTCAACCAAAGTTGAAGGATTATCGCGCTCAACATAGCTTATTCGTAAAACAGCCCGTCCAGTAAGCTTCTTTTGGCCTATGTTCACAGGGATCTGAAATGAAAGGGTTCCATCTGCTGGAATGACAGAACGCTCGATTATTTTTTTAGGGGCATCATCAGAGAATACAATTCCCATTCGGTGTTCAATGGGCTTCTGTAGATTTTTTCCGTTTTGAATAACCTCGAAGAGGAATTTATTGTCTTCAAACGGTGAACCCGTTGGTATAGCGTGGCCAGCACCACTGTTAATAATAGTCACATTGAAGTTTGCGAGTACACCTCGTTGAATAATAGTGGGGGCGTCGACCCATTCCACTCTCAAGGCCTGCCGGATGGATAAGGACATTCCGTGATTTGCCTGAGTCACAGTTCCCACCAATGATGTTGTCGTCGGGATTTTGCTCATGTGACAGTCTTGACATTGAACCCCTGCTTTTGCAAAACTGCTGGACTCCCATTCTGCATAAGTGTTGTAGATGGGGTCTGCGTATCCTGCTGGTTGTCCTTGATGACAACTATGACACGCAATGGATTGAGAAAGAGAATTGCTGTGTACAATGGTGTGAGGGGCAGATGTACTTGTCTGCCCTACAATTTTACCATCTCGAATGTGGCAGCTCGCACACCCAACTGACTCGACATAAAGATTCGGTTTAAAGTTTGGATTTGGGATTGGAATAGGTTGAGTCGGGTCACCCGAAACAAATGTAGGAGACACCATTGGCTGCTGGCCAAACAATGGAAGGTGACAGTTTTGACATTCTGGTGTTGAGTTGTGTGCGGACCACTCCTTGAGCAACTTTTGAGAAGTTATTCCACTTCGATGCGGATCATGTGTCCATTGTTCAAAAATATCCGAATGGCAAGCGGCGCAGGAACCTGAAAGCTGTTCCGACAAAGGTAAATCAGGTGACGCATGAGAAAATGGCAAGCCATCTGGAATGTAGTTGTCAATGATTGGAATCGCAGGTGTCTCAACAGATGTGATAGGGGGGGGCTCCGATACCGGAACACTGTCTTCAGTTGAGCCAAAGTTCCACCAGCTAAATAATGCGAGAAATCCGGCACTTGCTACATGTAATTTCATGACTGTCTAACTGTTCTGAATAAAAGAATTTGAGATGATGGTCATGATGTCTTGCGGTGCGGCCAAACCACCCACACCATAATCACCACAGGCCAATCTCTTTTCAACTGGGTCTATAATTTTTGCGGCAGACAATTCCTGACATTTTTTTAGATTGTGTTGCGTCATGGGATGATTCCACATGTTGGTGTTCATTGCCGGTGCGAGAATCAATGGGACTTTGCTTGGAAGCGCCAAAATTGTGGTACTGAGCATGTCATCACATAGACCGTTTGCAAGTTTTGCGAGTGTGTGCGCACTTAGTGGCGCAATACAACACACATCAGCCCACTTACCAAGTTCTATGTGTGCCATGGCTGAGGAGAATGTATCAACATGTGGTGCTTTACCGGTCAGTCCTTCGAAACTTAGTGGCCCAATAAACTGACAGGCGCCATTGGTCATCATGACTTCAATTTGACAGCCTGACTTCAGTGCAAGTGACACCAATTCACATGCTTTGTAAGCGGCTATCCCTCCAGTTACACCAAGTAATAAGTTCATTCTGACACGGCCTGACTGGCTGCACCATAACATGACATCTTTGGATGGTTTGTTGCTTCTATGTTCATGAAACTGATCCTAACATTTCCTAGTGTTGACATGTCAAATGTATGTCTAGTAAATTTCTCGGTAATGTGACAGCATTCAGCGGTGGTTTTAACTTATTTCAATGCGTTATCATAACTTTCGGCAACTCATTTTGGTGCTGTCTTCAGGTGCATTGTCTGCTTGTCAGCTCTTAACACAACCCGAAGATAATCAATCATTTCTGGGTGATCTGGTCGCTCAGGCAACCCCAGAAACACTCGAAAATGCTCGCCGTATTGGCGATCATATTCAGTTATCACAACGTCGACAGCTTCATCAGTTATCAACTGATATTCACCCCGACATTTTGAATGATCTCTTTATCTCAGTGAGTTACAGCGATTCGTGTATGGAAGTGGCTCAAAACATGGTTGCCTTTCAGACTTCAGATTGGCCGGATGGTTACCGTGGTGACTTTCTTCACGCCATTGCCCCATCTGCATTGGTCTCTGCCAGAAAAAACAAAATTCCACCTTCGATAATTCTCGCACAAGCAATTTTAGAGAGTGGTTGGGGGCGGTCTGGATTGTCTCAGCGATACAATAACTTATTTGGTATTAAAGGATTTAAAGGGACAAAGCGGGTTGCACTGGATACCTGGGAACGCCTCGATGGTGTAAAAGTAGATTCACGGGCTGAGTTTAGAGTTTTTGACTCTTGGGAACATTCCATAGCCTATCATGGCCATTTACTCGGTGTTGACCGTCGTTATGCGCGTGCAAGAAGGCAGGTTCATGACTGGCGTCTATTTTTGGCCGCCCTCGCACCGAAGTATGCATCGTCTGATCGATATGTCAGCACTGCTTCTTCGATTGTTGAAAGATACCAACTTGATAGATGGGATCACCTAATCCTTAAACTACCAATCGATGATCACTTAATGGACGGTGAACCTGTTGCAATGGCTTCTGATAAGAACGATTGATAACGCACTGCTGCATCTGGATTATTGAAAATGGCAAAATGTCCATCATCTGGATACTGTGCCAATCCAGCCGTTACCTCTTGGCCATTGAATGCTGAATTATTTTGTTTGACAGGTGTGTCTGCCCCAGCGAGGTTTCGTATCTGGTGTGCTGGAAGACTTTGGTAAGTAGGGGAAAGAATCGGCTGTTTGGCAGCAGCACTCAAGGCTTCAGTAGAAATGGGCGGTGTGTAGACATCCGATAGCCCTTCTGTTGTCAATACATGTATGGGGGCTTGACCATCCCACCATCCTTTTCGATCGTACCAGTAAGGAGCATAGTTGATCGGATCAGTGGCTTCAGCAGTAAACTGAACCAAACTTATAATGGGATGAAACTCGTTAATAACTTCGTCTTCTGAGAACTCCAGTGCTGTTCTAAGCAGAGTATCGATATCGAAGTCTCCGGAGTCCCGATACATCAATGTTAAGCTTAGTCCTCCGCCAGCACCAGACAGTACGGCGCTTTGAACTTGACTTCCCATAAAAGGAAGGGCCAATGCGCCGACTTCACCACCATGTGAATGGCCTACATAATGAATGTTTGTGGGGTCTATAGAAAAGGTTCTGCCATCGTCTGTTGTAAACTCGTGGTCGTGAGATGCGAGAAGAGCGCTTAAATACATTTGGTCAGCTGCCCCTTGCCTAAACATGGTTCGACCAGCAGGTGGATTAAGGTAATTGAATGACCAAAGTTCGGACAAGGCAGACTCTTCACCCGGATTGCGGTCACCATGAAGGGGTTGAGAAATACCTATTCCAACAGCGCCAATATCAGCGAATACATTAGCTGGCTCTAAAGGCTGTACTGAATTGGCAAATGTGGTGTGGTCGCCACCTGTCCCATGAGAATAAATGATGACCGGCCATCCCGATTCTGGCATTGGACCATCGGGTAAACTTAATCGAAATGCAGTCTTTTCCCATTCAGAAATCATTGGGCGCCCATCTGCAGTATATGCAAAATAACCCCCATCTCCAGAATAAGGCTTTTCGCCTTGTTGCCAATTCGGGATCAGCATCTGTCCATCATAAAACTCAGCATTTTGGCCACTCATTTTAAATCGAAGCTCTTGATCCAATCGAGGCTTTGACAGTTCAGTATGAATTCGTTGGTGTATCCGTGCCAAATCTTTAAGGGGGTTTTGGGTGGTAAATTGGTTGGCAAAGGCAATTGTGTCTGTATACACACCTTGTTGAACAAGGGCAGATTTAAGTTCTTTGTATTGTATGTATTTCTCGTGCATTGGGTCGAACACTTCTGGAAAAAGCGAATGATCATTGATGATGCTGTCTTTTAAGACCAATGCGTATCGGGTGGCCGGTAACAATGAAAAACCCCAAATAGGTGCAACAGCAAGAAAATGGTCAGGTTGCCAAGTGGTCGCAGTTTCTTGAAAAGACCAATGGATGGGCGTTATGGTTGAAAATTCTGCTGAATCAGGGTCAATGTTGATGAGTAAAATGGCAGAGTCCCGTTCTAAAGACTCCTGAGGCGTGGGCAACTGCGACAAATCTAATGTGCCGTCAAGTCGGACATAACAAGCACTGCTTGTTCCAAACCCATCTAGCGTTTCGGCCAAATCAAGAAATCCATCAAGCAGTGGGTTTTCCCCCCGAGTGGGAAATTGACTAAAGTCAGGTCGGCCTTGGTTGAGGTGATTGTCGGAAGGCCAAGGCTGATCCCAGAAACCGCCGTTTGGGTCAACTATGACATTGGGACGATTTGTATTTTCAGCGATGCAGCCAAATAAAATACTGAAAATTATCGGATAATAC
>JAYYJC010000394.1:0-13016 GCA_036146655.1 Myxococcota bacterium
ACAATGATGACTTCTTTGGCGTCTTTAAGCTCTTGTACCAAGTCGTCCGTTTCAATTTCGACCATTTCACCATCGACCTGAGTGGCTGGGCCTGTAGATGCAGCCGCCCCAAAGTTGCCAAAGACCACATTCCATATGCTGCGGTTCATGGCTTTGCACATGATGTAGCTGAGGATAGCACCAGAGGAGCCCACCAAAGCACCGGTGATAATCAACAGATTGTTGCTAAGCATGAATCCAGCCGCAGAGGCTGTCCAACCGGAGTAGCTGTTCAGCAAAGAGACCACCACTGGCATGTCGGCACCGCCAATGGACAGCACCAAATGGATGCCCAAAACACCTGCGATGACTGCAGATACCACCAACCAAAGTTGTGCCGATACACCAAAGGCCATGGCGTCTGGTGTGGCTGCGCCAACCACTGGCACAGCAATGGCCAACATGGCCACCAGCATCCCGATGTTGAGCAGGTGTCGACCAGGTAGAATAAGAGCCTTGCCCGAAATCCACTTTCCAAAGAGTTTCCCTCGGAGTTTGACCCAAGCCACCACGGAGCCCGTAAAGGTTAAGGCGCCGATGACAATGTCGATGTAAATCTCGATTGAGTGAATGGTGTGCGCACTGCCCTCAAGGGTTTCGATGGGCGCCAAGAAACTTGAAAATCCAACCAGAACCGCTGCTAAGCCGACAAAGGAATGGAGAATGGCCACAAGTTCTGGCATTTCGGTCATTTTGACTCGCTGTGCGAGAATAAAACCAATGACCGAACCCACACCAATGGTGGCGGCCATGGCACCGTTCGCACTGCCGACATAGCTCCCGATTTCTTCGTGAAGCAGGGTCGCTGCAAGGGCAATGATCATCCCAATAATTCCGTATCGGTTGCCGCGTTGAGCGGATTCTTGAGTGGAAAGACCACCCAAACTGAGAATAAAGAGTACGCCGGCCCCGAGATAGGCCACACTAAGCAATGTTGATTCCATGATCTAGCCCTTCCGAAACATTTTAAGCATGCGCTGAGTGACCAAGAAGCCCCCCGCAATATTGATGGATGCAAAGAGAATGGCCAATGCACCCAGTACTGCAGCCACCGTGTGGCCGTCGTCAAAGCCCCCCAACTGGAGCATGCCGCCGACAATGATGATGCCTGAAATGGCGTTTGTTACCGCCATCAGTGGCGTATGCAGAGAGTGCGAGACATTCCAGATCACCTGCCAGCCAATAAAGCACGACAAGACAAAGATGGAAAACTGCTCGACGAAGTCGGAGGGGGCATTCATGCCAATCACTGCAAAAATGACCGCCAAGACCAGTCCCAGCCAAAGCTGATACCCGCCTTCTTGCTTTTCTGCGGCCTTTACCTCAGGTTCGGGCGCAGGGGTAGCTTCGACTGGTGGCTTCGGCGGTGGTGCTTTGCGGGGTGGGGGCCAAAGCATTTCTCCCTTGTTGAGAACCGTGCAACCCCGAATCACTTCGTTGTCGAGGTCGACTTCCCAACCTTCAGCGCCACCAAATTCGTCGAGTAAATGAAAGAGATTGGTCGCAAAAAACTCAGAGGCCACAGTGGACATGCGAGACGCCAAATCGGTGTAACCAATGATGTGAACACCAGACACCTGAACCACCTCGTTGGCCACACATCCCTCGCAGTTCCCGCCCATTTCAGCGGCTAGGTCAACCACAACAGAACCATCCTTCATGATCTCGAGCATGTCTTTAAGCCACAGTTTTGGGGCTGGCTTACCCGGAATAAGTGCCGTGGTAATCACCACATCCACTTCCTTGGCCTGCTCACGGAAGAGCGCCATTTCGGCGTCAATAAATTCTTTCGACATGGTCTTGGCATAGCCACCGCCACCGTCACCGGACTCGTCAATGTCGACTTGAAGGAACTCTGCACCCATTGACATGACTTGCTCACCGGCAGCTGCACGCACATCAAAGGCACGAACCACAGCGCCCAAGCCACGAGCAGCACCAATGGCCGCAAGACCAGCCACACCAGCACCAATCACCAGAACTTTGGCGGGTGGTGACTTTCCGGCCGCCGTCATTTGCCCACTAAAGAAGCCTCCATAACTGTTGGCGGCCTCTACCACTGCCCGATAACCCGCAATGTTGGCCATCGAGGACAGCACATCCATCTTTTGCGCACGGGTAATCCGAGGCACACAGTCCAATGCAATCAGGGTGATGTCCTTGGCCTTTAGCTGTGTGACGAGCTCTTCGTTGGTCGCAGGGCGAACCATGGTCACCAGAGTGTGTTTGTCTGTAAATAAGTCGAGTTCGTTCGTACCATCAGGGCGAGTCTCTGGCGGTCGAACCGACAGGATAATCTCCGCTTCGTCCCAAAGGGCTTGCGGAGACTCTACAATGTGGGCACCAATGTCAATGTAGGCCTGATCCGAGATGTTTGATCGCACCCCAGCCCCTTGCTCAACAAAAACTGTAAATCCCAGCTTGTGCAGCTTCTTGATTACCGATGGGGTCGTGGCCACACGACGCTCAAGGGGATTGGTCGCCTTGGGTATACCGAGCTTCATTACATCTCCTCCAAACTTATTGTCTGTAGGTTAATGTGTGCCGACCAAAAAAGAAAGCCCCGAGTTCAACGAATGGGGCTTTTAATCAATGGAATAAATAACTTAGGGGGAACAAGTCGGTAGATTTACATCAAAGGTGCGCTGTACGAGTTGACCTTGATGAATGAAATCAAATTGAATGCGAGCGGTATCGTGGTCACATGAAGATCTGGTAAAACACAACGGAACCTGCTCTGTGAGGGTCGTTGCCATCGAGCTTAGAGCCCCAATAAGTCCACCATAATTGTCAATGTGTCGATAGCTGCCACCTGTTTCTTCTGAAAGCGCAATGAGGGCATCTTCGTCCACATCATTTCCAACCCCAATGGTGTAGACTGCGGTTTCCTGTCCATGTATGGTCAGATCAAACAACCCGTCTAATGTGGTGTCGACGCCGTCGCCAGCACTTGAGCTTTGCTCCTCGTCTCCAGAGTTGTTGTCTTGCCCATCTGTAAATACCACAATGCTTCGGTATGCCGGATCAATACATATGTGGTTATCGCTTTGAAGTACTGCGCCAGTCTGCAACACATCATTGCCCAGCCGGATGCCATCCCAAAGTGCCGTCCAGCCTTCATTCACAAACATGCCCGATATGGAATCTTCGAGATCTGTCTCGTCAGTAGTCAACTCTGACAACACAGTGGCATTTGTTGAAACACGAACCAGTCCTACCCGATCAGGTTGCTTTCTGGACAAGATCACATGTGAAAACCCTTCTACGCCGGAACGGATTTCTTCGATGTAATTGGCTTCGGAACCCGAGTTGTCTGCCACCACTACGGCGTCAACAAAACAAGTTCCGTTGTAATAGACCTGTATATTGGATGCGGGCTCATAAGGCCCACCAGCCGTGGCTGTTTCGACCATAATCGTCGTGTTGTTTTGGGTCAACGGAAGGGGATTGCCTTTGGGGGAGATGGCTGACAACGATGCACCAATGGTCTCCGATGACCCTTCAATGTGAGAAACATGAAGTTCTATGGTCTCAGAACGACAACCGAACGCTCCAATCGCAATCAATAATCCAGTCCACATACATGACCCTTTTGCTAGCATGGGTACAGTTTAGCGTATTTCTATCTGCTTCATTGATAAATCAGCAAATTGATGCACTAATTTGCGTCTCTTTTACTCATGCAAATGGCAAAAAATATGTGTTTCCACATCGCAAAGACAAGTCAAAGCAGGTTTTAGCTCAGTCGATATTAACTGTTATCCATGGGGCGTTGAACAGAACATATCCAATCATTTTCATTTGATTAATAAGGCGCATTTTGGGAAATACGATAGAGTCAAATGCATTGGAGATGCATACGCATTTCACATCTACCAAGGAGTCTCTCATGTTTTTATCACACGGGATTGGTCTATTCTGTATGCTTGCCCCCATAGCGCACGCTGACGACGAAACAGAAGAGGAGGAAACCCTATCTCAAAAAGTAGACGGTTTCGATGAGTTTGATGGCCTCTTTCCACTCTACCAAGATCCAGACAGCGGTGTGGTACATATGGTCATTCACGATGACCAACTCGACAAAGAATATATTTACTTTAGCCAAACCCTAAATGGTGTGCTGGAGGCATCTCAATTCCGTGGGTCGTACCGTGCCAACGAAGTATTGACCATTCGGAAACACTTTAACCGCATTGAAATTGTCGCTGTCAATACCCGATATTATTTTAACCCCGAAAATCCACTGAGCCGTGCCGCTGATGCAAACATCAGCGAATCTATTTTGGCGTCAATGGAAATCATCGCAGACGAAACAGACGCAGATGGCCAAACCAGCTATCTGATCAGCGCAAGTGACCTCTTTTTAGAAGAAAAGCTTCAGCAAATTGCCCCGTCTCCCAATCCAGACTACAGCGGGAATCGATTTTCTCTCGGCGGACTCGATGGCAACAAGACCAAGTTTCATAACCTTCGTAATTATGATTCCAACACGGATTTGATCGTCGATTATGTTTACCACAACGACAAACCCACCAAGTGGGGTTCTGCAGCGGTTACCGACGCCCACAATGTCACCATCCGAGTCGCACACAGCCTCATTGAAATGCCCAAAAATAACTATCAGCCAAGGTATGATGATTTCAGAGTTGGTTATTTCATGCACAAATCAGATGATATGACCAGCTTTGATCATACGCCCTTCAGAGATGTCATTCACCGCTGGAACCTTGAACCTGTAAACCCTGAACTGGAAGTGTCGCCTCCAAAACAACCCATTGTTTGGTGGATTGAAAACACGACACCCATTGAGTTTCGTGATGCCGTGAAAGAAGGTGTCTTGGAATGGAACAAGGCATTTGAATCTGCAGGCTTTTCCAATGCCATTGAAGTGAAGGTTCAACCCGACGATGCAGATTGGGATGCAGGTGACATTGATTACAATGTCTTACGATGGACTTCCTCTCCCAATCCCCCTTTTGGTGGCTATGGTCCAAGCTTTGTTAATCCACGAACTGGCGAAATCATCGGTGCAGACATTATGCTTGAACTGGTCTACATTACCAATCGGGTTCGTTACGACCAACTCCTCGCAAGCCAATCAGCTCGAGACGAACAAATACCCCCTTACCTTATTCAACCCAACCCCCACCGTTGCGCACACAGCCAGTTCTTAATGGCGCAAATGGCTTTGGGACAAAATATGCTTAACTTACAGGGGGCCACCGATATCGAGAAGAGTCGGCTCATTAAAGAAGGCATCAAACACCTCGTTCTTCACGAGGTCGGCCACACCCTTGGTCTCAATCACAACATGAAAGCGAGCACCAACTTGGCATTTGCAGACCTTCACAATACCGCTGTGACGGATGTCCAAGGTCTGGCGGGTTCGGTCATGGATTACACCCCCGTCAACCTGGCAATGGACACCAACGCACAAGGAAAGTACTTTTCGGACATACCCGGTGCGTATGACCACTGGGCCATTGAGTTTGGTTATCGACCACCACTAGAAGACAAGGAAGCCGAACGCGCTCGTGTGGATGCGCTGGTATCTCGATCACTCGAACCACTGCTCACCTTTGGAAATGATGCGGACGACATGCGCAGTCCGTATGGCGGCATTGACCCCAGAGTCATGATTGGTGATCTGTCTGACAACCCTGTATTATGGGCCAAAGAAAGAAGCGCCATTGCAGACAATCTCCTTGAGAATGTCGTGAACAAACACAAAGATGACCACAAAAGCTTCGAACATTTTACCAGCGATGTGCTCATGCTCATCGGCATGAAAACCAATTCGGCTCGATCGATTGCAAATCACATCGGTGGAGTCTATGTGGAGCGAGGTACAGTCGATCAATTTAAAGATGGAAAGACACCGTTCACCCCTGTTCCACGCAAAGTTCAAACTGAAGCCATGAAATGGTTAATCAACGACTTTTTTGCAGCCAAAGCCTTCAAAATCGATGATGATGTTTTGGCATCATTGCAATGGCAAAGACGGGGATTTGACCACTTTGGTACTGGTCAAATGGCCAATGTCAATTCCAATATTTTGTATCGACAAGACAGCGTGCTGTACAGTCTGCTGCATGAAAATACCCTAAATCGAATGACCAGTACAGAAGCCTATGGCAATCAATATACGGTTCACGAGATGCTAGATGACCTCACGGAGGGGATCCTGTTCCCAGATATACTCGGGAATACCACACCGCTTCGGCGTGAACTTCAAGTAATGTATGTGGGCTATCTCAGCGACATCGCTCAAAACAGTTCGAGTGCCTATGACTCCTCTGCCCAAGCTGCAGCGGGTCATCAGCTTCAAAAAATAATCCGCATCACTCGGCCTCGGATTTTGACTGTGTCAGGTCCTGCTACTCGTCAACACCGAAAATTGATACACGAGATGGTTTCAAGTGGACTTTGAATGTGAGTCAGCATCAACTTGACACAAATCAATCTATGATGTAAAAAAAATCGGCTCAAAACTGCCACAATGGGTAAAATACCCATTGTGGCTTCTTTTATTTTATAACATCCGTATCGGTATCGGGAAGGCAAGTTGCCACGCACCCCTTCGGGCTTACTTTCACAGAAGGAATTCCAGTGCCCTCATACCAATTTAAATCCACAAACAAAACGCCTGAAGAGGAAAAATCCTCACATCAGACAAGCGGCGATTTGAGCAATCAATCGCAAGTGGACCTATTTAATGAGCGGAAAGGGCCAAATGTCACAGCAGGTCTAGAGAGTCAACAATTGAGTCTCTTTGGAGATGCAGAGGGAAAGGCATTGTCTACATGGCTCAACACGCCTGGAGAGTCTGCCCGTTCTACAACGCCCATTCGAGAAAATGTGGGCAGCACTTATCAATCCACACGAACTTCTCAACCCGAACCCAATATTCGAAACACCTTCACTTACAAAAGCGGTAGTTCTGTTGAGTTCGCCCCCAACCGTGCAGAAGGTCAACTAGAACTAAACTTCAATCAAAGTAATCTCGACACAGGGATAAACCGAAGTGCCAGCGCTGGTTCAAAGCTGACCGTCGGTGGAAACCCATTTCAGTCTCCCCGAGATTTGTCCGTCAATGGTACGGTGAACTTAAACGGCAATCAAACTCAGACACGGTTCAATGAAGATGGTTCAACAACCATGAACCAGATGGGTGCCAACTTGAGTGGAAACGCCAACAACCAAGGAATTCAGTCCGGAACCCTGACCATTAATGGTAGTCGAAACCACAATTCGACTGAAACCGGACCAGATGGCATCCGAACCCAAAATAGCAACCTCAACGCATCAGGCGCACTGAATGCCAGCCGAAATGGGTTTACTCCCAGTGTCAGTGCTGGCTACAACAAGACAGAAAGCAACATCAATGCCAACAAAACCACCTCACAAAGCTATGGGATTAACGGCAACGCCACCAGAGGAAGTGCAACCCTTAATCTCTCACGGCAACAGAATACAGGTACTCAGCTTGGGAATGGGGTAATACACAACCAAAGTGACTCACAAAGCATTAATCTCGGTACCAGAGGTGTAAATGCCTCTTTCGGTTCTGAAAGCCACAAACGAGAAACCGCTGTCAACCTAGAGAATGGTGGTTCTGAAAACCGTCAAATTGGCAATACCAAATCAAATGTTCGACTTGGTGTAGGAGCCTCCGGTCTTGAAGGAAAATTCACCGGCTCGAGTTCACTTTGGAATCGCGACAGGCGCATCGGAACCAGTCAGTCTACCTTGAGCCTCCTTGAAACCAAAGCATCCACTGCCCTCCGACGCAGAGCGGGTCTTGTGAGTGGTGAAGCATCAGCCGATCTCAACCTTGTCAACGCCAAAACGAAGCGAGACTTCAATTCGCCAAGAACCAATGTCATCGGAGAACAGTTTGGCGCAGACAGCACACTCTCCGCAAGTGGGATGCTGGGTGCGCATGCCGAAGGCAAAGGCGAATTCAATCGAGGCCTGTCTGGCGGTGTTGAAGCCTTTGCAGGTGCGAAAGCAGGCGCCAAAGCAGAGGGCGCTCTGGTGTGGGAGCGTAAAAATGACTACAGTGATGTCCTTCGGGACCACTTTAGTAACTTTCCGGGCACATGGGACGATAATCTCGTCGATAAAATCCCAGAACCATGGCTTAACAAAGGCTCACGGCTTCTGTTTGGTTCTGGCCGAACCCGTCTCGCCACTGGTTCAGTGGGCGCAGACGCCCGAGTCGGAATCGGTGGTGAACTCTCAGGGCATGCAGGTATGGCTGAAGACGGTTTGATTGAGTTCGGTGGCTCTGCTGGAGGCGCATTTGGTCTTGGTGGCGGTGTCTCGACATCAGGTGGTGTTAACCCCGTCGCCATAGGCCGACTGGGTATGCTAAAAGGCATGGAAGGGGTCAACACCGGATACGACCGTGCAAGCGAACTGAGCGAACAGGCCAGAGAACGCGCATCGGATGATGCGATGCTGGTTGGTGCTGCGCTTGAAAATCAGCGCCAAGAAGGCGGATTGCTGGGCAAACTCGCTGGTTCATTAATCCACCTTGACCGTTGGTTTCGCGGCATCAAATAATCAGGTTCACGCATTCGGTCTTCGAGTTAGGATGAACATCATCGGCAACAGAGGATGAACATGAAAGTCAGGCAACTAGGACCCAATGACACCCATGCAGCACTCATGCTTCTCAACTCGGATCCAGCCACCAACCTCTATCAGATAGACATCCTGCTGAGAAATCCCCTCCCCTCGTTTTCTCTCTATGAATGGCGTGGAGTCTTTGTGGATCAAACATTGGTCGCCATCAGTCTCAGTGCTGCTCGTCTCAAACCTCGGTCCCCATCTTCACTGTGCGTGCCATATGGCGATCCAGACGCTTGCCGATTGTTGGGAGAAGCTGAAGCCAAACTCGGTGGAACAGCAAACCTACTGGGTCCCAAAATGGCCTCAGACATGTTGTATGCCGGCCTTGGTCAACCGAAAGCCCCCGTATGGTACGATGAACAACTTTATGTCTGCAGGGAACAAGGCGTCGATGAGCCCTATCTCACCATTCGCCCAGCGATGACAGAAGAACTCGATATACTGGAACCCATGGCCGCACAGATGCAAATGGAAGATGTGGGTAGTGACCCCCGAAAAGGAAACATTGAAGCCCACCGTCACCGCATTGCACAGCAGATCCGACAGCAGCGAATATGGGTTGCTGAAGTCGACTCGCAGATTGCATTCAGCATGAATGTGGGCACCCAATCACCCCTCGGAGTTCAGGTGGGCAGCATCTTTGTGCCCCCTCATATGAGGCGACGAGGAATTGCAACCAGAGCCATGCGCGGTGTCAATCTTCACTTTTTAAGACAAAGTGCCATGGTGACACTACTGGTGCGAAAAGACAACATTCCAGCCATTCGAGCGTACCAAAAGGCCAATTATATTGGCCACACAGACTTTCGGCTGGCCGAACTCAATCTTGAATAGACTGGAGTTTCAACAAGCGCTTTGCAGCAGTCACAGGACTGAGTGCCCCATCACGAACAAGTAACTCAACTGCTTCAAGTTGGTCTTGAACCTGCGGATGTTGATGAAAATGAACCAAAAGTTGATTTTGGATGTGATTCCACATCCATTGGGTTCTCTGCTCTGATCGCCGACGGTGAAAGTGCCCATTGTCTCTCATAAACTGATGGTGGCGTTGAACCGTTGCCCATAAATCCTGTAAACCAACTTGTTCTAGGGCACTCATAAGCACGACCGGTACCGACCAGCCCTCGAGTCGCTGCCGTGAGTAATGCAATGCATTTTCGTGCTCTCGCTTGGCCCGTGAGGCAATAGCCGCCATCGGTCCATCGGCCTTATTTATGGCAATGATGTCAGCCACTTCAATGATTCCCTTCTTAATGCCCTGCAGCTCATCACCAGCATTGGGCAACATCAATGCCACAAAGGTATCAACCAACTGAGAAACCATAATCTCTGATTGCCCCACACCAACCGTTTCAACAATCACCACATCATAGCCTGCGGCCTCACAGAGCAATAGGGCCTCTCGAGTCTTCTCGGCCACCCCTCCAAGACTTTTACCTGCTGGAGACGGTCGAATAAAGGCATGTTCAGATGCACCCAGTCTCGGCATACGGGTTTTGTCCCCCAGAATACTGCCTCCACCGACTTGGGAAGACGGGTCGATGGCCAGTACAGCTACTTGATGACCTGCTGTTATCAGCTGCATTCCAAGTGCGTCCATGGTGGTCGATTTGCCAACTCCTGGAGGGCCGCTTAGACCAATTCGAAGGCTTTGACCGGTCTGTGACAATAAGGCATTCAGAACCGATTGAGCCAGCTTCTGATCATCAGGGCGAATGGACTCAACGAGGGTGATGGCACGCGCCAGCATGACTCGATCCCCCTGACGGATCCCCTCAATGTAGGCCTCAGCCTTAAGTCGGGGTGCCAAGCTCAGCCTCAAGTGTCGAGAGCAAATCCAAAGCCGCAGATGAAATCACGGTACCTGGTCCGAAAATACAGACTGCCCCATCGGATTTAAGTTGTTCATAATCTTGAGGAGGTATGACTCCCCCCACTACAATTTGAATGTCCGGACGACCAATGCTGTCTAAGGCAGCACGAAGCCCCGGTACGAGTGTCAGATGCCCAGCAGCCAGAGAAGACACGCCTACAACATGGACATCATTCTCGGCAGCCTGGCGTGCAGTCTCTGCAGGGGTCTGGAAGAGCGGTCCGATGTCCACATCAAAACCCAAGTCCGCAAATGCAGCGGAAATCACCTTCTGTCCTCGGTCGTGACCGTCTTGGCCCATTTTCGCCACGAGTATCCGTGGCCGCCGGCCATCAAGCTTGACAAACGACTCGATTTTCTTCTGAACAGCGGTCACAGAGTCATCTTCACCGATTTCACCCCGATAAACGCCACTGACCGAAGCAGACTGGGCCTGATGTCGACCAAAAACCTGTTCAAGTGCATCGGACATTTCTCCAACGGTTGCGTGGGCTCGAGCCGCATTGACAGCGAGTTCAAGTAAATTGGCATCCGTGCTTTTGGCCCCATTGGTAAGCGCACTGAGCGCCGCTTGAACAGCCGTTTCGTCACGCTCTGCTTTTAATTGTTTAAGCAGCGCTAGCTGGGTCTCTCGAACGGCCTTGTTGTCGACCACCAAGACATCTGGTGGAACATCTTGTTCAGGCTTGTATTTATTAACGCCCACAATCACTTGACGGCCTGAATCAATTCGAGCTTGAGTCCGAGCAGCAGAGGCTTCAATTCGAGACTTCGGCAAACCGGAAGACAAAGCTGCGGTCATTCCTCCTAATTCTTCGATTTCTTGAAGGTGTGCCCATGCTTTTTCTGCAATATCGTGGGTGAGTTGCTCCATTGCAAAAGAACCACCCCATGGATCAGCCACATCACAGAGTCCAGCTTCCTGTTGAAGCTGAAGCTGTGTGTTTCGTGCGATACGCGCTGCTCTCTGAGAAGGAAGCGCCAGTGCCTCATCCAGTGAATTGGTGTGAAGAGACTGTGTATGTCCCATTGTGGCCGCCATTGCTTCTACAGCTGTGCGAACAATGTTGTTGTTGACATCTTGAGCAGTAAGAGACCACCCAGATGTCTGGCAGTGGGTGCGAAGCGCCAATGACTTTGGATTTTTAGGTGAAAATTGCCCAACGATTCGAGCCCACAATAAACGAGCCGCACGCAATTTGGCGATTTCAATAAAGGGCTCCATCCCAATGGCCCAAAAGAAACTCAGTCTAGGCGCAAAAGCATCAATGTCCAAACCGGCTGCAATTCCTGCTCTCAAGTACTCCAACCCATCTGCAAGGGTATAGCCCAATTCAAGATCAGGTGTCGCTCCAGCCTCTTGCATGTGGTACCCCGAGATAGAAATGGAATTGAACTTTGGCATATGTGCAGCAGTATATCGAAAGATGTCTGAAATGATGCGCATAGACGCTTTTGGGGGATAAATGTAGGTGTTGCGAACCATGAATTCTTTCAGAATGTCATTCTGTATCGTTCCCTTGAGCGCCTTTGGTGATACACCTTGCTCTTCTGCTGCAGTGATGTAAAGCGCCATTATGGGCAATACAGCGCCATTCATGGTCATAGACACAGACATGCTGTCAAGGGGAATGCCATTAAAAAGAACACGCATATCAAGGATAGAGTCAATGGCGACCCCAGCCATTCCGACATCGCCTTCAACCCGTGGGTGATCTGAGTCGTAGCCACGATGGGTGGCCAAATCAAAGGCAATCGACAGCCCCATCTGTCCAGCAGCCAAATTGGCTCTGTAGAAATCATTGGACTTTTGGGCGGTTGAAAAACCGGCGTATTGACGAATGGTCCATGGCCTTCTTACATACATGGTGCTGTAAGGGCCACGGACAAAAGGCGCAAATCCAGGCATCCCGCCCAAATGTGAGACCGCATCTTCAACCGATGAGTCGTACCCCGAGCGCAACGGAATGTCCGTGATAGAAGCGGTTTGTTCGACTTCGTGTGGCCGTTTTTGTTTGGGTCGGCATGCCGACCAAGGCTTGTCGAATCTGCTCATTGCATGTCCCCTTGAGGTTCACAAAGCGACAAAAGCACCTGTCTGAGATTACACCCAAGATGAATAGGCATGGCACCAATTTGAGTAGCAACGGTTGGGGGGCCTGCAAGGTAAAGTGGCCGTTTGGTAAACCACCCTGAGTTCACTATTTCAGTGTAGACAACATTGGGCGCACAAATACAAACCGGTGTGTTCATGGGTATTTTGGACAATGCTTCACTCAATTGTGTGGCGTTTAAAATCGATTGTTGAACATGCTTCCACCCGCCAACCGCAAAAGCATTCATCGCAAAATGATATCGAGCTGTCCATTGTGCCTCTTGACCAATACAAAGAATGGTGAGTGTTGGATTGGAAGTGCGGGCCAATAATCTCCGTCTTAAGTCCGTAAAAACATCTGAGTCGTACATC